>JAOPWK010000007.1 GCA_025965735.1 Frankiales bacterium | reverse complement strand
CCGCCGGTGTCGAGTTCGCCATCCTCGGCGAGATGGAGGCCTGCTCCGGGGACCCGGCGCGGCGCCTGGGCAACGAGTTCGTCTTCCAGATGCTCGGCATGCAGAACGTCGAGGTCCTCAACGGCGTCGGCGCGACGCGCGAGAACCACGTCAAGATCGTGGCGACCTGCCCGCACTGCTTCAACACCCTCGCCAACGAGTACCCGCAGCTGGGCGGTCACTACGAGGTCGTCCACCACACGCAGCTGCTCGGCAAGCTCGTCGACGACGGCCACCTCGTCCCGGTCACGCCGGTCGACGAGAAGGTGACCTACCACGACCCCTGCTACCTCGGGCGGCACAACCGGGTCTACACCCCGCCGCGCGAGATCCTCAACGCGATCCCGGGCTTCCAGACCGTCGAGATGCAGCGCTGCAAGGAGCGCGGCTTCTGCTGCGGCGCAGGCGGCGCGCGCATGTGGATGGAGGAGAAGATCGGCAAGCGGATCAACGTCGAGCGCACCGACGAGGCGCTCACGACCGACGCCGACCTGATCTCCACCGCCTGCCCGTTCTGCATCGTCATGCTCAGCGACGCCGTCACGGCCAAGCAGCAGGAGGGCACGGCCAAGGAGGGCGTCCAGGTCCTGGACGTGTCGCAGATCCTGGCCCGCTCGCTGAAGCAGCCGGCGCTCGTCGGGGCTCCGGCCATCACCGAGGACGTCACCGTGGAGGCCGCCGGTCCCGTCGGCGCCACGCCGGACGCCACCGCCGGCGCCGACCAGGGGCAGCTCGCGCAGACCGACGGCATCACCGGCGAGGGCACCGTCAAGGACCCGGCCTCCTCCGGCGAGAGCCTGCGGGAGGTGCCTGTCGAGGGCGCGCCTGCCGCGACGGTCGACCCGGTGCAGGGCGCCAACCCCGGCAGCGGCCCGGAGCACAGCACCGGCACGCCCGGTGACGCCCCCGGCGGCTACACCGAGAACCAGGGCCCCGGCCCGGCGAAGCCGCCGACGCCGTAGCAGCAGGACGCCGACAGCGGCCGCTCTCCCATCGGGAGGGCGGCCGCTGTCGTCCGTTCGGCTGAACCTGGTCGCCCGAGGCAACCGGCGGCGGTCGCGCAGCGTCCTGCGGGTACGAACCCTCCCCAGGAGCTGCTATGAAGCGCATCGCCCTCGTCCTGTCCGCCGCCCTGATCGCCACCGTCCCCGTCCTCGTCACCGGACCAGCGGCCAGCGCCGCGACCTGCCGGACCTCGTGGGGCTCCACGCCCGAGACCCGCAGCACCGGGTCGACCGGCCAGCTCACGAACATCCGGGCCGGTCGGCACGCCTGCTTCGACCGGCTGGTGCTGGACGTCTCGGGTGACGCCCGCGGCTACTTCGTGCGGTACGTCGACCAGGTCCGCCGGGACGGCTCCGGCGCCGCCGTCCCGCTGCGCGGCGGCGCCCACCTCGAGGTCGTCGTCACCGCCCCCGCGCGGCCGACCGACGCGTGGTTCCTGCCGAACGGCGAGCTGCTCGACCCGACCGGCTACCGGACGTTCCGCCACCTGGCCTGGGCCGGCAGCTTCGAGGGCCAGTCGGCGCTGGGGCTGGGCGTGCGGGCCCGCCTGCCCTTCCGCGTCCTGCTGCTCGACGGACCTGGCACCGGATCCCGCCTCGTGGTGGACGTCGCCCACCGCTGGTGAGCTACTGCGTCGGGGTCCTGCTGAAGCGCAGGTGCGAGCGGCTCGGCGTGGGGCCGCGCTGGCCCTGGTAGCGGCTGCCGTACACG
The DNA here is from genome assembly GCA_025965735.1 of Frankiales bacterium. Taxonomy (GTDB): domain Bacteria; phylum Actinomycetota; class Actinomycetes; order Mycobacteriales; family SCTD01; genus SCTD01. Next base: position 5,313 of record JAOPWK010000007.1, on the reverse strand, counting down.
TCGCTGCCGTACGGGTGCTCGGCCGGCGAGGACAGCGGCAGCACGCAGATCTGGCCGATCTTCATGCCCGGGTAGAGCTTGATCGGCAGGTTCGCCACGTTGGACAGCTCCAGCGTGACGTGACCGCTGAAGCCCGGGTCGATGAAGCCCGCCGTCGAGTGCGTGAGCAGCCCCAGCCTGCCGAGCGAGGAGTTGTGGGTCGGCACGTACGTCCGGCCCACCAGGAACATCCCGCTGGGTGCGGCCACCTGGATGCAGCGCACCGGCACGCTGGGGACGGGACGCACGGCAACGACCGCCCGGCTGCTCGCACCACCTGCGGGCGACTGGCGCAGCTTGGGGGCCAGGCGGGCGAGCTTGCGCTCCAGCCGGAAGACGGGCAGGTGCGGGGTGAACGTCACCTGGTAGCCCGGCGACTGCTCGACGCCCTTGAGCGTGACGCGCTTCTTGCGCTTGACCGGCCGTAGGCCCAGCGAGGCGGCGAGCTCCACGACCGCGTCGGACAGGTGCTCCAGGGTGCTGACGAACTCGCACCGTCCGATCTCGTCGACGTAGCCGTCGCTGTCCATCAGTCCCTGCAGCAGCGCGAGGCGCTGCTCGTAGCCGGCCGTCAGGTACCACTCCGGCACGTGCCTGTCGCCGAGCAGGCTCTCGGCGCGCAGGACCGGATTCAGCCCGCCGTCGGCGCTGTAGCGCCCTGCCCCGTCGCGCTGCCGGTCGGCCGGACTGCCGCCCATGCGCCAGCCGTACGGCGCTGACGTCTTGTGCACCTCGTGGGCGGCGGCGCGGAACTCGTCGAGGACCGGCTGGTCGGCGGTGGTCACCGTGGCGGAGGACGTCGTGTCGTCGCCGAGCCAGATCCCGAGCACGTACGGGTCGATCGGCAGCTCCCGGTCCGGGTACTGCGCCGGCTCGGCCATGGCGATGTGGTGGTTCCACTCCCGACCCGTCCGCAACGTCGAGGCGAGCTGCTCCGTGGTCCGGCTCGCGCCCGGCAGGCCGCGCGCGCGCTCGGCCCGAGTCCTTGTCACCCAGAGGTGGGCGGCGTCGGCGAGCAAGCGGGTGCCGTCGGACAGCAGCACCTCGTAGCAGGGGCGGTCGTCCATGGGGTCCGTCGTCGCGACGACCCGCGTGGGCCGTCCCTGCTCGTCGAAGACCTCGTCCCCGACCTCGAGGTGCTCCATCGTGGTCCAGCCGAACGGCGTGGGCACCTCGGTGTCGAGCGCCAGGGCCTTGCCCTCGAGCCGCGCGGCGAGGTCGTCGCCGAGGCTGATGACCTCCAGCGTCGAGCCGAGCACGAACTCACCCGGGTGCAGGATGAACGGCTCCTCGCCCTCGGGCTCGAGCAGCTCCGTGAGCTCGTCCTGGGCCACGGCCGGGTCGATGTGGGTGTACCGGTGGTTGGCGAACACCCGGAAGTACCGGTCCAGCCGCACGTCGACGCTGCTGGGCTGCACCATCGCCTCGTCGTACGGCGACAGGCCCATCCGACCGGAGGCGAGGGCGGCCTTCAGATCACGGTCCGAGAGCAGCATGCGCAGAACCTACCGACGCTGCGTGTGGAGCGGGCGACGGGAATCGAACCCGCGTGTCTTGCTTGGGAAGCAAGCGCACTACCATTGTGCTACGCCCGCAGGGGCTTCCAGCACTCTAGCGCCAGACGCACAGGAGCCGCCGCCCCGTGCAGGGCAGCGGCTCCTCGTGGTTCCGGAGGGGCTAGACGCCCGCGTGCTGGCTGATGAACGACCGCATCGAGGGGTTGTTCACCTCGGAGTAGACCCCCGGCAGGGTCGGGATGCCGCAGCCGATGCCGTACGACACGACGCCGATCTGGGTGAAGCCGGCCGGCGTGCGGGCGAACAGCGGGCCGCCGCTGTCGCCCTGGCAGCTGTCCTTGACCAGGCCCTCGGCGCAGACGCCCGTCGGGCCGTCGACGTCGCAGCTGTCGTCGCCGACGACAGCCAGGTCGACCTCCTGCAGGCGGTTCGTGGTGAGCAGGCCGCCGCCGAGCAGCGGGGTCTGGTCGCCCCAGCCGGTGACGGTGACGGGAGCGCCGTCGGCCTCGAGCGCCTCGTCGGCGGAGGTGGCGAGCTTGATCGGCGCCACGCTCGTGGGGCTGGCCAGGCGGAGCAGCGCGACGTCGTGGGTGGAGGCGGCGGCGTCGTACGCCGGGTGCACCAGGACCTGGGCGACCGCGCGGCGCTGACCGGAGCCGTTGCTGTTGTCGACGGTGCCGGCGACGATCGACAGCCCGGTGGCGTCACCGTCCGGGACGCAGTGCGCCGCGGTCAGGACCCAGCTCGGGGCGATGACGCTGCCACCGCAGAAGGCGAAGTCGCCGTCCTGGAGGGAGGCCGTGAAGTCATAGGCACCGACCGGCGCGGGGGATCCGCCCACGACGGCCGCCGCGGGGGACGCCGTCAGGCCGGCGACAGCGAGGCCGGCGAGGGCGGACAGGACCAGGGGGGTGCGCACGAGGGTGCCTCCAGAGGTGGGGTGTTCTCAGCGTCCAACGAGGGAGACAACGTTGCGTCGCGGCCAGGTAGTCCTTTTTGACCACTTCTTCCTGATCCGTCCCTTCAACGAGGTCCACCTCAGCGCCTGGCAGGCAGCTGCTGTGACAGCGTCATGAGCCGGGGCAGGACCACCAGGACAGGAGCAGGACGTGCGGGGCAAGGTCGTGGCAGGCGTGCTGGCTGCCCTGCTCGGGACCGGTGCCCTGGGCGCGGGCGCCCTCGTGGTGCTCGGCTCCGCCGAGGCGCTGCCCGGCACCACCGTCGCCGGCCGCGACGTCAGCGGCCTCGACGAGGCCACCCTCCGCAGCGCGGTCGAGGGGCTGGCCGCCGCCCGTACCCGGGGCGCCCTGCCGGTGACCGCCGAGGACGTCCGCGGGGAGGTCGACCGGGGCGTCACCCAGGTGGACGTCGACGCGACGGTCGACGCCGCCCTGCGGGCCGGCCGCGACGGGACGGTCGACCGGGTGCTGGGCCCGCTGCTGGGCGCAGCAGGCGGGGAGACCGGGCGCCCCGTCGAGCTGGTCATCACCGTGGAGGAGAGCGCGCTGCAGGCCGAGGTCGAGCGGCTGGCCGAGGCCGTCGACCGCGCTCCCGACCCCGGCGGCATCGAGGTGCGCGGCACCGCCGTCAGCGGCCGGCAGCCGCGGGCGGGGCGCCTGCTGGGGGACGTGCTCACGCCCGTGCGTCAGGCGCTGCAGCAGGGACGCGAGGAGCCGCTCGACCTGCCGGTGACCGCGGTAGCGCCGCTCACGACCGCCGCCGACGTGGACGGTGTCGTGCAGCAGGCCCGCCGCGCGCTGGGCGGCCCGTACCGCCTCAGCAAGGACGGCGAGTCGCTCACGGTCTCGCCGGCCGAGGTGGCGCCCCTGCTGAGCTCGCCGCTGGTGGGCGACGCGCTGGTGCTCGAGGTCGACCTGCCGAAGCTCAACGAGCTGGTCGCGCGCAAGGCGGAGGCGCTGGAGCGGCCGGCGAGCGAGGCCGGCTTCGTCGTCGCCGGTGCTCCGCCCGTGGTGGCCGGCAAGGGCGACCTGTCATGGGCGCCGCAGCCGGCGCAGGTCGCGGTCACCCCCGGCGCCACGGGGCTCGCGGTCGACGTCGAGCCGGCGACGGCCCGCTTGAGCGAGCTCATCACCGCCGGCGACCGCACGACCGAGCGGCAGCTGCCGCTCAAGGTGGTGGAGCCGGAGCTGACGACGGCCGGCGCGCAGGCCGCCGGGGTGCGCAGCCTCATCGGCACCTTCACCACGTCGTTCCAGGCCGGGCAGCCGCGCGCGACCAACATCCGGCGCATCGCCGAGATCGTCAACGGCGCCTACATCGCGCCGGGCGAGACCTTCAGCCTCAACGGGACGGCCGGGCGGCGGACCCTGGGCCGTGGCTTCGTCGCCGACGGCGCGATCGTCGACGGCGAGCTGACGGACGAGGTAGGCGGCGGCGTGAGCCAGTTCGCGACGACGCTGTTCAACGCGGCGTTCTTCGCCGGGCTGCCGATCCCGGAGCACAAGCCGCACAGCTTCTACATCTCGCGCTACCCGCCGGGCAGGGAGTCGACGGTGTACTTCGGGTCGATCGACGTGAAGGTGCAGAACGACACCGGCCACGGGATCCACGTCGAGACGAGCAGCACCCCGGGCTCGGTGACCGTCGCGCTCTACGGCGACAACGGCGGCCGGCGGGTCACGGCCTCGCACGGCCCGCGCCAGCCGCGGGAGGGCGGCGGCTTCCGGATCGCCGTCACGCGGAGGATCAGCGGCGGCGACGGCGTGGGTGGCACCCGGGTGTTCCGCACGACGTACGTCCCGGAGCCGGAGTCGACCTGACCTGCCTTGCCCGCACCGCGCGCCTGCGCGAAGGTGGCCCGGAAAGGGGGTGGGAATGGCGCTGACGACCTCGGTGCTGCACGACGACGGCATCGCCATCCTGGCGCTCGCGGGCGAGCTGGACCTGGCCGTGACCGCTGACCTCGACGCGGTCGTCGACGACGTCCTGGCCGGGGGGCTGCGCCTGGTGCTGGTGGACCTGGACGCGCTGTCCTTCTGCGACTCGACCGGTCTGGGCGCGCTGCTGCGGGCGTCCCGCCGCGTCCGCGAGGCCGGCGGCACCTGCGTCGTGGCGGGCGCGCGTGATGCGGTGGCACGCCTGCTCGCGCTGACCAGCATGCGCCTGGCCCTGGACCTGGCGCCGGACGTGCAGACGGCGCTGGTCGCCCTGCGGGAGTCGCAGGACGCCTGAGGCGTCACCCCAGCGCCACCGTCGCCACCGCCAGGGCGTTGCGCAGGGAGTGCACGCCGATCGCCGGGCCGAGGCGTCCGGTCCGCCGGGTCAGCACGCACAGCCCCAGCCCGAACACGCCGGTGGCCAGCACGATCGGCAGCCCGTCGAGCCCGACCGCCGTGGCGTGCAGCGCGCCGAAGCAGACCGAGGACGCGACCGCGGCCGGCCAGAAGCCGGTGCGCAGCATCAGCCCGCGCAGCACCACCCCGCGGAACAGCAGCTCCTCCAGCACCGGCGCCACGAGGACGGCGGCGACGGCCAGCAGCACCAGCGCGAGCGGTCCCTGGTCGCGCAGGAACGACGAGTTGTCCACCGGCACGTCGCGCAGGGCCGGGACGGCCAGCCGGGCCAGCACGATCGTCGCGCTCTGCGCCAGGAGCAGCAGCAGCGACCAGCGGAGCACCCGTCCGGTGTCCGACCACAGCGGCAGGTCGAGCCCGAGCGCCCGCTCCACCCCGCCGGACTGACGAGCCGGCCGGCGTACGGCGAGCACCGCCGCAGCGCCGAGCAGCGCGGTGGCCCC
>JAOPWK010000044.1 GCA_025965735.1 Frankiales bacterium | reverse complement strand
TCGGCCTGCTGGCCGCAGCCACCGGCTCGCGCCTGGCCGCCGCCGGCATCGCCCTCTCCTACGCCGCCTTCTCCGGCTTCGTCCTCCTCGCGCTGCGCCGTGGTGGCGTGCTGGCCTCCTGCGGCTGCTTCGGCAAGGCGGACACGCCCCCGACCGCGACGCACGTCGCCGTCACCGCCGGCCTCGCTGCTGTCGCCGCGGTGGTGGCCGTACGCCCGGTCGGTCCGCTGCCGGACCTGCTCGCCGCGCAGCCCGGCCACGGCGTGCCGCTGCTGGTCACCAGCGCCGCGGTCGCCGTCACGGCCTACCTCGTCCTGGCGCTGCTCCCGCTGCTCAAGGCGCGTCCGGCATGACGGCGCTGGTCGTGGCGCTGGCCGTCGCCGTGCTGCTGCTCGCCGTCCTCGTCGCGGGCCTGCTGCGCAGCCACGCCGAGATCCTCAAGGCGCTGCACGAGCTCGGCGCCGGACTCGAGCTGGACCGCGCCGAGGGGCCGGTCGACGTCACCATCGACGGCGTGCGCCGGCCCCGGCGGAGCAGCTCTGCCGAGACGGCCGACGCCGTCAGCGGCCAGACGCTCGAGGGCGAGGCCGTGGCGCTGTCGCTGACGACGGGCACAGACACCCTGCTGGCCTTTCTGTCGTCGGGCTGCACCACGTGCGGCGCGTTCTGGGAGGCCTTCGCGGAGCAGCAGGTGCAGGTGCCGGGCGACGCGCGGCTCGTCGTCGTCACCAAGTCGCTGGACGAGGAGAGCGCGAGCGCGCTGGCGAAGCGGGCGCCGCGGCACGTCCCCCTGGTGGCGAGCAGCAGCGCGTGGGAGGACTTCGGGGTGCCGGGCTCCCCGTACTTCGTCTACGTCGACGGCACCGGCCGCATCGTCGGCGAGGGCTCGGCCGCGACCTGGCCAGCGGTCGCCACGCTCATGGGGCAGGCGCACGCCGACGACGCGCACAGGAACGGGCGGCTGTCCCGCGAAGGGCGCGACGACGCCGCGCTGGCCGCCGCCGGCATCCGCCCCGGCGACGCGAGCCTCTAGATGCTGCTCCTCGTCGGGATCCCGCTCGCGGCGCTGGCCGCGATCCGCTCCACCTGGAGCCCTTGAGGTGAGTCGATGCTGACCAGCATCACTCCGCTCGGCGAGCGGAGCAGGGGCAACCGCTACGCCGTGACGCTCACGGCGTACGTCCTCGGCTGCCTGCTCGGCGGCGCCACGACCGGCCTGGTGCTGGGCGCCGTCGGCAGCCTGCTGCCCTCGCTCCCCGTGCTCGTCCTGGCCGCGATCGCCTGCGCCGCAGCGGCTCTCGCCGATCTGCGCGGCACCCGGATCGGCCGCCGGCAGGTGGACGAGGACTGGTTGACCCGCTACCGCGGGTGGGTCTACGGGCTGGGCTTCGGCTACCAGCTCGGGCTCGGCGTGGTCACCGTCGTGACGAGCGCGGCGACGGTCGCCGTCCTCGCCCTCGCGCTGCTGACGCAGTCCGCGGTCAGCGGGCTGCTCGTCGGCCTCGCCTTCGGCGGCGCGCGCGCCGTCCCCGCGCTGCTGCTCGGCCGGGCCGCCAGCCACGGCGAGCTGCGGTCGCTCGCTGCCGGGCTCGAGCGCCGTGCTCCGCTGGCTGCCCGCACCACCACCGCTGCCCTCGCCCTCGGCAGCGCTGTCCTGTTGACCGGAGCCCTCGCATGAACCTCGACCATGCCGGCGTCCGGCTGGCGCTGCCCACCGGCTGGGAGGCGCGCGCGCGGCTGCAGCCGAGCAACGTCCCGGGGCGCCGCGGCAACCTGCTGCTGCACGCCGCGACGATCCCGCTGCCCGCCGAGCGCGGCGACTTCGGCAGCGGCGTCGTCGAGCACCTCGGCCCGGAGGACGTCTTCGTGTCGCTGTTCGAGTACGACGCGGCCGACGCCGGCAAGGCGCTGTTCGCCACGAAGGGCCTGCCGGTGCTGCGGCCCAGCGACTTCTCCACCGCGCACCTGCAGCGCACCCAGCTCGGGCGCAGCGGCGGCCAGTGGTTCTTCCAGGTCGCCGGCCGCCCCTTCTGCCTGTTCGTCGTCCTGGGCAGCCACAGCCGGCGGGCAGCCGGTGCCGCTCGCGCCACCGCGCTGCTGCTGCGCACCACCGTGAAGGAGCTGGCATGACCGCCACCGCAGCCGCCCTTGCCGCGGTGCGCCCGGACGGCGAGGTGGTCGCCTCCACCCTCGGTCAGCGCGCCGTGGACAAGGTCACCGGCTGGCTGTCCGGCCACACCTCGCGGCGCGGGTTCCTCCTGCGGGCAGGCCTGCTGGGCACCGCGCTGGCCGTGGACCCGAAGGGCTACGTGCTCAAGCCCGGCACCGCCTACGCGGCGGTGTGCGGCCCGGGCTCCGGCGCCACCAGCGGCTGGACCGTCTTCTGCGCCACCATCAACGACGGCGTGAACGCCTGCCCGCCCGGCTCCATAGCCGCCGGCTGGTGGAAGGCCGACGGCGCCTCGCTGTGCGGCGGCAAGGCGCGCTACATCATCGACTGCAACGCGACCTGCTCGAAGTGCACGACCCCGGGTGCACGGGCCGGCATCTGCTCCTCCAGCTGCTGGTCGTGCTCCTGCGACAGCGGTCTGCCGGGCACCTGCGACCAGCGCAAGGTCTGCTGCAACGCCTTCCGCTACGGCCAGTGCAACCAGGACGTGCGCCAGGTCGGCGGCGTCCACTGCCGCGTCGTGTCGTGCACGCCGCCGTGGCGGTTCGAGGACTGCTCGACCGCACCGGCGACCGACAACCGCACCGTCGACCACAACAGCGACAAGCTCCCGCAGCGGTACACCGCCATCACCGCCCGCTACATCGCCCTCGGCGAGAACGGCTCGGTGCTGGGCGCCTCGGTGTTCGGCGAGCTCGGCGTGGCCGGCGGCACCGCGCAGCGCTACGTCAACGGCCGGATCTCGAACCGCGTCGGACTCGGTG
>JAOPWK010000040.1 GCA_025965735.1 Frankiales bacterium | reverse complement strand
GTGTGCTTCATGACCTCGCCCTGGAACACCCCGAGGACGGTGTTGGTGTTGCCGATGTCGACGGTGAGCAGCACTAGAGCTCCAGGCGCAGGTCGACGCCGAGGTCGAGCACCGGGGCGGAGTGGGTGAGGGCGCCGACGGCGAGGAAGTCGACGCCGGTCTCGGCGACGGCGCGGGCGACGTTGATGGAGAGGCCGCCGGAGGCCTCGGTCAGGACCCCGCGCTCGCGGCAGAGCGCCACACACTCGCGCAGCTGCGCGAGCGACATGTTGTCCAGCAGCACCAGGTCGGCGCCGGCGTCGAGCACCTCGCGCACCTGCTGCGGGGTGTCGCACTCGACCTCGACCGGCACGCCCGGGAACTCGCGGCGCACTGCCTCGAAGGCCTGCCGCACACCACCCGCGGCGACGACGTGGTTGTCCTTGACGAGCGCGGCGTCGGACAGCGACATCCGGTGGTTGACGCCACCTCCGGCGCGCACGGCCGCCTTCTCCAGCACGCGCAGGCCGGGCGTCGTCTTGCGGGTGTCCCGGATGCGGGCGCCGGTGCCGTCCACCTCGTCGACCCAGGCGCGGGTGAGGGTGGCGATGCCGGACAGGTGGCAGAGCAGGTTCAGCGCGGTGCGCTCGGCGGTGAGCAACAGGCGCACGGGCCCCTCGACCTCGAGCACCGCCTGCCCCGACACGGCGTCCTGCCCGTCGTGCCCCACGAGGCGCACGTCGAGGTCGGTGCCGAGCACCACGTCCAGCACGGCGAGGGCTACGCCGAGGCCGGCGACGACCCCCGCCTGGCGCGGCACGAACGCTGCAATGCCCCGCAGCTCGGCCGGGACCGTCGCGGTGCTCGTGACGTCGACCCCCCCGGCCAGGTCCTCGGCCACAGCCCGGCGGACGAGGTCCTCCACGTAGCCGGGGTCGATGCCGTCGAGCGCGTCGAGGGTGCGCGGGTTCACGAGGCCTCCAGCGGCTCGAACGCGGTGCCGGACAGGGTGGTGACGAGGTGGCCGCGCCAGGCGTCGGAGGCCTCAGGGTGGTCCTCGCGCCAGTGCGCCCCCCGCGTCTCCTCGCGCCGGGAGGCGGCCGCGACCAGCGCGGTGGCGACCTGGTGCAGGTCGGTCGCCTCCCAGGCGGCCGGGCCGGGGGCGGCGGCGGTGCGGGTGCCGAGCTCGTCCAGCACGGCGGCCGTCGCCTGCAGCGAGGCAGCGCTGCGCAGCACGCCTGCACCGGCGGTCATGGTGCGGCCGAGCTCGGCCCGGACGTCGGCGTCGAGCAGCACGGGCTGCCCTTGGCCGACGACCGGCTCGCCCTGCGGCGGCAGGTCGCGCTCGAGCGCCTCCCCGATGCGGCCGGCGAAGACGAGCCCCTCGAGCAGGCTGTTGGAGGCGAGGCGGTTGGCGCCGTGCACACCGGTGCAGGCGACCTCGCCGCATGCGTAGAGGCCGGGCACGTCGGTCTGGCCGTCGAGGCCCGTGCGCACGCCGCCGCTGGCGTAGTGCGCGGCGGGCGCGACCGGCACGGGATCGGTCAGCGGGTCGACCCCCGCCTCCCGGCAGCGGGCGACGATGGTCGGGAAGCGGTGCAGCAGCAGGTCGCCCAGGTGCCGGGCGTCGAGGAAGACGTGGTCCACGTCCTGCTCGAGCATCCGGCGGGTGATGGCCTTGGCGACGACGTCGCGCGGCGCGAGGTCGGCGAGCGGGTGGTCCTCGGTGGAGATGACCCGGTCGCCCTTGGCGTCGACGAGGAAGGCACCCTCGCCGCGCATGGCCTCCGACACCAGCGGCTGCTGACCGGTGACGCCGGGACCCAGGAACAGCGACGTCGGGTGGAACTGCACGAACTCGAGGTCAGCCACCGCGGCACCTGCGCGCAGCGCGAGAGCCACGCCGTCGCCGGTCGAGACCGACGGGTTGGTGGTGCTGCTGAACACCTGGCCCATCCCGCCGGTCGCGAGCACGACGGCCCGTGCGTGCACCGATCCGACGCCGTCCTCGGTGCCCTCGCCGAGGACGTGCAGCGTCACCCCGGCGGCGCGGCCGTCGGCCGTGCGCAGCAGGTCGAGGACGAGCGCGTGCTCGACGAGCCGGATCGACGGGTGCGCCTTGACCGCGGCGACCAGCGCGCGCTGCACCTCGGCGCCGGTCGCGTCGCCGCCGGCATGCACGATCCGGTTGCGGTGGTGACCGCCCTCCCGCGTCAGCGCCAGCTGGCCGGACGGGTCGCGGTCGAAGGCCGCGCCGAGCGCGATGAGCTCGCGCAGGCGGCTCGGCCCCTCGTCGCAGAGCACCTTCACCGCGGCCTCGTCGCACAGACCGACACCGGCCACCAGGGTGTCGCGCAGGTGCTCCTCCGGGCTGTCGTCCGGACCGAGGGCAGCCGCCACGCCGCCCTGCGCCCAGCGGGTCGAGCCGTCGTCGACGAGCACCTTGGTGACGAGCAGGACCGACCCGGCCCGCGTCGCGTGGAGCGCGGCGGTGAGGCCGGCGACGCCGGAGCCGACCACCACCACGTCCGCGGTGGTGGTCCAGCCCGGCTCGGGAGCGAGCAGCCGGCGCGCCGCGCTCATCGGGGTCCCCGGTGCGTCGTGAGCACCAGCGAGCGACGTGCTGGGGTGACTACCAAGCCAGCACGGGGTCGTCGCCGTACGAGCCGGTGTGGCCGGCGGCCAGCGGGTTCGCCGTCGGGTAGGTCAGGTCACCGCGCAGCAGCCCGGTGCCGGGCAGCGCCTCAGCCGGATCGTGGCCGAAGCCCATGATCTTGTTGTCCGCGTCGACGAACACGACGCGCGGCTGGTAGCTGCGTGCCTCCGCGTCGTCCATCTGCCCGTAGGCGATGAGGATCACGAGGTCGCCCGGCTGCACCAGGCGCGCGGCTGCGCCGTTGATGCCGATGACGCCGGAGCCGCGCTCACCGGGGATGACGTAGGTCTCGAGGCGGGCGCCGTTGGTGATGTCGACGACGGCGACCTGCTCGCCGGGCAGCAGGTCGGCGGCGTCGAGCAGGTCCTCGTCCACCGTGATGGAGCCGACGTAGTGCAGGTCGGCCTGCGTCACCGTCGCGCGGTGGATCTTGCCCTTGAGCATGGTGCGGAACACGGTCAGGCCCTCTCGAGGATGCGGTTGTCGAGCAGTCGGGTGCTGCCCACCCGGGCGGCGACCACGAGCAGGTCGCCGGCCGGGGAGTCTTCGAAGGTCGCGCTGTCGACCCGCGCGAGGTAGTCGGGCTCGACGCCGGGTTCCGCGTCGAGCAGCGCACGTCCGGCGGCAACGTCGCCGGTGGCGAGAGCGCGGGACAGGACGAGCGCGGTGCTCCGCTGCTCGTCCGACAGGTACGCGTTGCGGCTCGACAGCGCCAGACCGTCCGGCTCGCGCACGGTGGGCACCGCGACGACCTGCACCGGCAGGTCGAGGTCGCGCACCATGCGGCGGATGGCGGCGAGCTGCTGCGCGTCCTTCTGCCCGAACAGCGCGACGTCAGGGCGGGTCAGCTGCAGCAGCTTGAGCACCACGGTCAGCACGCCGTCGAAGTGCCCGGGGCGGCTGGCGCCCTCGTAGACCTCGCCGAGGCGGCCGGCGCTCACCCGCACCAGCGGCAGGCCGTCCGGGTAGACGACCTCGGGCAGCGGCGTGAAGACGACGTCGGCCTTCTCGCGCTCGCACAGGTCGAGGTCGGCCTGCAGGGTGCGCGGATAGCGGTCGAGGTCCTCGCCCTGCCCGAACTGCAGGGGGTTGACGAACACCGTGACGACCACCGCGTCGGCGTGCTGCCGCGCCTGGCGCACCAGCTCCGCGTGCCCCTCGTGCAGCGCCCCCATGGTCATGACGACCGCGACCCGACCGCTCAGCTCGGCGCGCGCCTCGGCCAGCTCGTCCCGCGTCCGCACGACCTTCACCGCGGCACGCTCCCGAGGACCTCGAGCAGGGCCCAGGCCCGGTCGGGGCTGAGGCGCCCGGAGGCGATCGCGCGGTCGGCGGTGAGCCGGGCCATGGCGACGTACGAGGGCAGCACCTCGGGTGCGACCTGCGCGAGCACGTCGAGGTGCGCGCGCACGGTGCCGGCATCGCCGCGGGCGACCGGTCCGGTCAGCGCGGCGTCACCTGCGCGCAGCACGCCGTCCAGGGCGGCGCCGAGCAGCGGCCCGAGGACCTGCCCCGGCTGCTGGACCCCCGCCGCGCGAAGCAGGTCGGCAGAGCTGGCGACCAGCGTCGTGAGGTGGTTCGCGCCGTGCGCCAGCGCCGCGTGCCACAGGGGTCGCTGCGCCTCCGTCAGCCAGACCGGCTCGCCCCCCATCTCGACGACCAGCGCCTCCGCGACCGGTCGCAGCGGCTCGGGGGCGGTGACGCCGAAGGCCGTGCCGTGCAGGCGGTGCAGGTCGACGTGGGTGCCGGCGAACGGCAGCACCGGGTGCAGGGCGAGCGGCAGGCAGCCGGCCGGCTCGAGCACGGCCAGCCCGTGCCGCCCGGACGTGTGGGCGACGAGAGCGCCGCGGCGGAAGGCGCCGGTGGCGGCCAGCCCCGTGACGAGCTCGGCCAGCGCGTCGTCCGGCACGGTGAGCAGGACGAGGTCTGCGGCGCGCACCACGTCGTCGACCGGGAGCACCGGCACGCCCGCCAGCAGGTCGGCGGCGCGCGCGAGCGAGGCCTCGGACACCGCCGAGGTCGCGACGACCTCGTGACCGGCCAGCTGCAGCGCAGCGCCGAGCACGGCGCCGACGCGCCCCGCGCCGACGACGCCCACGCGCAGGCGCGCGGGACGAGCTGAGGTGTCCGTCAAAGCCGTTCCAGTCCTCGAAGGGGTACCGGACGTACAGCGCAAGCGTAGGGCTGCGCCGCCGGGCGTCCAGCCCTTGTGCCGGAGATCACTAGCCGCGCGCGTCCTGGGGAGGGGCCCCGTCCGCGTCCGGCTCGTCGTAGCGCCCGGCCTTGCCGTCGGCGGGAAGTACGACCTGGGTGCAGCGGCTCACCGCCAGCAGCACGTCGTGGTCGTCGAACAGCTGCGCTTCGCAGAACACGACGCGGCGGGTGCGGCGGACCACCGTGCCCACCGCGGTGACCGTCCCGACGCGGGTGGAGCGCAGGAACTCCACCCGCAGGTCCGCCGTGAGGAAGGCCTGGTCGGCGTCGAGCGCCGTCCAGCAGGCACCGCCCATCGCCGCGTCCAGGATCGCCGTGACGAGGCCGCCTTGGATGACGGTGCCGCTGGCGGTCGGGAAGCCGTACTCCGGCGTCGCGTCCCAGGCGATCGTCGTGGTGCCCGAGCTCCAGGCCAGCCGCCGGTAGCCGAGCGTGGCCCAGAGGCCGGTGCCGCTGCGCAGGTCGTCATCGAAGCGGGCCAACCGGTCATCGGGCATGGGCAGGCATGCTGGCAGTCATGGCAGGCACCGCGCACACCACCCCCTGGCGGCAGGCCTGGTCCGAGGCGCTCTACGGCGAGGACGGCTTCTTCCTGCGGCAGCGTCCGGCCGACCACTTCCGCACGTCGGTGGCCGCCTCGCCCGTCTTCGCCGCGGCCGTGCGTCGCCTCGCCGGGCTGGTCGACGACGCGCTCGGTCAGCCCGACCCGTTCGACGTGGTGGACGTCGGCGCAGGCCGCGGCGAGCTGCTGTCGGCGCTGCCGGACGTGCCCCCGCGCTGGCGGCTGACTGGGGTCGACCTCGCACCCGACCCGGGGGGGCCGTTCACGTGGACGGCGCAGGTGCCGCCGACGACCGGGCTGCTGTTCAGCAACGAGTGGCTGGACGACGTGCCGCTGGACGTCGTCTTCGACGGGCGGCTGGTCGAGGTGGCGCAGGACGGCACGGAGGAGCTCGGAGAGCGGGCGCCGGAGGAGTCGCTGGAGTGGGCACGCACCTGGTGGCCGCAGGGCCGGCGCGTCGAGGTGGGGCTGTCCCGCGACCGCGCGTGGGCCGGCGCCGTGGCGCAGGTGCAGCGCGGTCTGGCGGTGGCGGTCGACTACGGCCATGTCCTGGGCGACCGCGGCACCTGGGGCGACCGCCGTCCGACGCTCACCGGCTGGCGCGACGGGCGCCCGGTGCACGCGATCCCGGACGGCACCTGCGACATCACCGCGCACGTCGCGCTGGATTCCTTGCAGGGCAGGCTGATCTCGCAGCAGGAGGCGCTGACGCTGCTCGAGGTGCACGCCGACCCGCCGCCGAAGGCGTTGTCGAAGACCGACCCGCACGGCTACCTGTCCCGGCTCGCCGAGGCGTCCTCGTCGGCGGAGCTGCTCGACCGGCGCGGGCTGGGCGCGTACGGCTGGGTGCTCGCGCCGGTCGGCATGCACGACCCGCTCCTAGGCTCGGCGGGGTGACGGACCAGCTGGTGGCGGTGGGCGCTGCCGCCCACGCGACGGGCGCCACCGTCCTGGCGCTGGGCCCGCACCACCCGTCCGCGCACGGCGTGCTGCAGGTCGCGCTGACCGTCGAGGAAGACGTGGTCGTGACCGCCGACCCGGTGGTCGGCTTCATGCACCGCGGTGCCGAGAAGCTGTTCGAGGTGCGCGACTACCGCCAGCTGGTGATGCTCGCGAACCGACACGACTGGCTGTCGGCCTTCAGCAACGAGCTCGGCATCTGCCTGGCCGTGGAGCGGATGCTCGGCATGCAGGTGCCGGACCGCGCCGTCTGGCTGCGCACGCTGCTCGCCGAGCTGAACCGCGTGCTCAACCACCTGGCCTTCCTCGGCGCCGGCGACCTCGGCCACCAGCTCGGCTTCCGCGAACGCGAAGCGCTGCAGCACGTCATGGAGGAGGCGACCGGCGGGCGGGTGCACTACCAGTTCAACCGCATCGGCGGCCTGGCCTCGGACGTGCCGGCCGGCTGGACGGAGCACGTGCGGACGGCGCTGGACGGCGTGCGCGGACTGCTGCCTTTGCTCGCCACCTCGATCGACGGGATCGTCCGGGGCACAGGCATTCTCGCGCCGGAGGTGGTGCGGTCGCACGGCGTCTCCGGACCGGTGGCCCGCGGCAGCGGCGTCGACCTCGACCTGCGCCGCGACGAGCCGTACCTCGCCTACGGCTCCCTCGACGTCCCCGTTCCGGTCCGCAACGAGGGGGACGCGCACGCGCGCTTCGCCTGCGTCGTCGCGCAGGTGGAGGCATCGCTCGACCTGGCGCACGCCTGCCTTGACCGGCTGCCGACCGGGCCGGTGGCGCTGCGGCTGCCCAAGACGGTCAAGGCGCCCGAGGGCGCGACGTACGCCTGGACCGAGAACCCGCTCGGCATCCAGGGCTACTACCTGGTCAGCCGTGGCGACCGCACGCCGTGGCGGTTGGCGATGCGCACCGCGTCGTTCAACAACGTCAGCGCGCTCGGGGCCGCGCTGCCGGGCACCCGGCTGGAGGACCTGGTGACGGTGCTGGCGTCCTTCTTCTTCGTGACCGGGGACATCGACAAGTGAGCGCCCTCGAGCTGCTGGACTGGCGTCGCCAGGTCTTCGCGCTGTACGAGGGGGTGCGCGCCGAGCTCTACCCGCACGTCGCCCACGCCGGATGGGCGGCGGTACGGGACCGGCTGTTCGCCGAGCACCCGCAGTCGCCGGTCCCGGACCGCCAGCAGTTCACCGGCCTCGTCGTCGCCGACTACGACCCGGCCTGGCGGACGACCGCACGACTGGAACCCGCTGCGCCGCAGCGGATCGACGTCGCCGGCACGGCCTTCCACCGTGCCGGCTTCCTGCGCACGCCGTGGGGCCAGCTCGACGCGTGGTCGCTCGCGTCGTACGGCGGCGGCCTCTGGATCCCGGTGCGCGACGCCGGCAGCGGGACGGTCTCGTACGGCGGCGGCCGCTACCTCTACGACACCGTCAAGGGCGCCGACCTCGGCACGACCCTCGACGACGAGCTCGTGCTCGACCTCAACTTCCTCTACGCGCCCAGCTGCGCGCACGACCCGCGCTGGAGCTGCCCGCTGGCTCCCGAGGGCAACGTGCTCGACGTGGTCGTGCCGGTCGGAGAGCTGCGTGGCTGAGCGCTTCCGCGAGGGCTTCCGTGCCTCCGCTCCCTACGCGGTCGCCTCCCTGCTGCTGAGCTTCTCCTTCGGCGCGGTGGCCGTCGCGGCCGGGCTGTCGCCGCTGGCCGCCGTGGTCATGTCCGCGATCGTCTACGCCGGCTCGGCGCAGTTCGCCAGCATCGGGATCCTCGCCGCCGGTGGCGGTGTCGGCGCGGCCGTGGCCGCTGCCGCGCTGATGAACTCCCGCTTCCTGCCCATGGGCGTGGCGCTCGGTCCGTCGCTGCCCGGCGGCCGCCTGAAGCGGGCGCTGCAGGGGCAGACGGTGGTCGACAGCTCGTGGGCGCTGGCGCTCCGCGAGGACGGCACCTTCGACCGGCCGTTCCTGTTCGGGCACAGCGCCGGTCAGTACGTCTGCTGGGTGACCGGCACCGCCCTCGGCGTGCTCGGCGGCGGTGTCGACAGCCGGGCGCTCGGGCTGGACGCCATCTTCCCGGCGTTCTTCCTGGCGCTGCTCATCGGCGAGCTGCGCAAGGGCACCCGCACCTCGCTCGGTGTCGCGCTGGCCGGTGCCGGCCTGGCCCTGGCAC
This sequence comes from Frankiales bacterium, assembly GCA_025965735.1. Taxonomy (GTDB): domain Bacteria; phylum Actinomycetota; class Actinomycetes; order Mycobacteriales; family SCTD01; genus SCTD01. Next base: position 2,517 of record JAOPWK010000040.1, on the reverse strand, counting down.
TGGTGCCGGTGACGCCGGTGGGCGTGCCGGTGCTGGTCGCGTCCGGTGCGGCGCTCGTCGGTTTACGCCGCACATGAGGATCTGGACCACGATCGCGCTGGTCGCGCTGGTCACCTTCACCATCAAGGGCCTCGGTCCGGCCGTGCTGGGTGATCGCGAGCTCCCGGCTGCCTTCTCCCGCGTCGTGCTGCTGCTCGCGCCCGCGCTGCTCGCCGCGCTCGTCATCACCTCCGCGGCCGCCGACGGGCCGGAGCTGCGCATCGGTGCCGACACCGCGGGGGTGGCGTTCGCCGGGCTGCTGCTGCTGCGCGGGGTGACGGTGCTGCCGGCGGTGCTGGCCGCGGCGGTCATGACCGCGCTGCTGCGCCTGCTCTAGCGGGTCCCGGAGGCCGCCCGCCCGCCCCCACGGCGCAGTTGCCGGGTGGCCCGGAGTGACTACTCGCTCAGGTAGTCCAGGAAGCGCGCGCGCAGCAGCGGCTCGTCGCTGCCCAGCGGCTCCTTGCCCATCAGCTCGCGCACCAGGTGCACCAGCTCGGTGATGCTCCCGGTGATGGCGCCGGACGAGCCGTCCTCGCCCGCGATCGCCTGCGAGGCGCGCATGTGCTTCACGAGGTCCCAGAAGAAGCCGACGTCCTTGGCGGACTCCGCCTTCTCGAACGCGCGGCGGCGCAGCTCGTCGGTCGAGAGCAGGTCCAGGGCGTCGTTCATGCCTCTGACTCTAGGGACTCCGGCTCGTCCGGCCGGCGGCAGGCGCGCTCCAGCAGCAGCGCCGCGAGGACCAGCCCGAGACAGGCCACCGCGGAGAAGGCGGCCACCGACGCGTCCCGCTCGCTGGCGACCAGCGCGTCGCGCTGCGGCAGCGTCCAGGCAAGCAGTCCGCTGTAGAGGCCGAGCAGCACCGCCCCACCGGCGCTGGAGGCCTTGGCGAGCACCGCGGCGCGCGCGACCTGCATCGGGTGCAGCGGCCGGCCGAGCGGGCGCCCGCTGCGGTCGAGCCGGTGCGCGAGCCGGTCGCGCACGACCTTGGCCATGCCGACCTCGACCACTGCGAGCAGCACCACGCTGACCGGGGCGTACCGGGGCAGCACCGGCAGCGAGCCGTACGCCAGAGCAGCCACGAGGTAGGCCAGTGCCCCGAAGCCGAGCACCAGCAGCAGGAGCGTGCGGGGGCGGGTCGGCGTCACGGCACGAGCACCAGGTCGTCGCGGCGGCGCACTCCGGTGCGGTCGAGGCCGGCGAGGAGTGCCCCGACGGGGCCGTGCCCGGGCAGCACCGCGGCGGCGTCGGCGGCGAACCACGGCACCAGCACGAACGCCCGCTCGTGCGCACGCGGGTGCGGCAGCTCGAGCCCGTCCGGGACGGGACCCTCGGCGACCACCACGTCGACGTCGAGCGTGCGCGCTCCCCAGCGCTCGCGGCGCTCCCGGTCGGCCCGCTGCTCCGCCAGCTGCGCCCGCTGCCAGGCGTTGGCGGCGTCGAGGTGGCACAGCAGCACGGCGTTGAGGTAGTCGTCCTGCTCCACGCCCCCCACCGGGTCGGTCTCGTAGACCGGCGAGACCGCGTGCGGCTGCAGCACCTCGACGGCCAGGCGCAGGTGGGCCAGCCGATCGCCGAGGTTGCTGCCGATGCTCAGGACCGCGGTCACGGCCGCACCACCGTGACAGCCACGTCGGCGAAGTCCAGCGGGATCGGCGCGGTCGGCTTGTGGACCGTGACCTCCGCCTGCTCGACCCGCGCGTACGACAGGCACACGTCCGCGAGCCGCTGGGCCAGCGTCTCGATCAGGTCCACCGGCTCCCCCGCGACCACCTCGGCCAGCCGCTCCGCCAGCTCGCCGTAGTGCACCGTGTCGGCCACGTCGTCGGAGGCCGCCGCGGGCCGGGTGTCGAGGTGCAGCACGACGTCGAGGAGGAAGTCCTGCCCCTGGGCGCGCTCTGCTGGCAGGACGCCGTGGTGGCCGCGCACGCGCAGGCCGGTCAGCACGATCCGGTCGTCACTCATCGACGAGCCGGCCCAGCACGGGTGACCCGTGGTGCACCTGGACGCGCCAGCCGTCCGGCCGGCGCACGAGCACGTTGGTCGCCACCACCTGGTTGCCGCCCTGCCCACTCTCGGTCACCTCGGTGAGGACGTTCTCCGTGCAGGTCACGACGGCGGTGTCGCCGAGCACGCTGACCTGCACGTCGGTGAGGAAGAACTGGATGTAGTCGGTGCCGGCCATGACCGCCGACCACGAGCGCAGCACGTGGTCTCGGCCGCGCAGCATCGGCCAGCCCGGGTGCACGCAGACGACGGCGTCCGGGTCGAGGTCGTCCCAGACGCGCGCCATCGCGTCGACGTCCGCTGACTCGAACGCCTCGTACATCGCCGTGTTCGCGGCCTCGACCTCCTCCAGGTCGCTCACGACAGCACTCCTGCGATGACGCGCACGGCGTCCGCGCTGGCCCGCGCCTCGTGCACCCGCACCGCCCACGCGCCGGCCTGCGCCGCCAGCACCGTGACGGCGGCCGTCGCGTG
>JAOPWK010000295.1 GCA_025965735.1 Frankiales bacterium | reverse complement strand
GGCAGCAGGCTAGAGCGGCGGGGGCCCTACGGGCCCGGCGCCGGGTCCAGGCCCGCCTCCCACCGGGCCCGGCGCTCGCCCGCGGTCTGCTCCCACCAGGGGGTGCCGCGCTCGCCGAGCGCCGTCTTCGCCCGCTGCACCCGCGCGCGGGCGGTCGCCTCCGCGCCGGCGTCGTCCGCCTTGAGCGCGGCACCCACCGCCCGGCGGGCGCTCATCAGCTCCGAGCGCAGGATGGCCGCGACGTCCTCCGGCAGGTCGGGGTCGGTGGCGCGCCAGCGGCGGCCGTCGACCACCACGTAGCGCCCGTCGGGTGTGCGCTCGACCGGCCTGCTCATGCCGGCGTCCTCCCCCGACCGGCTGCGGTGACACCGGCAGCGACACTGGAGGGGTGCGCTGCCCCTGCGGGACCGGACCGGCCCTCGACGCCTGTTGCGGGCGGCTGCACGCCGGCGCGGCGACCGCGGCGACCGCCGAGCAGCTGATGCGCTCGCGGTACAGCGCGTTCGCCGTCGGCGACGCGGCGTACCTGCTGCGGAGCTGGCACGCCTCGACCCGGCCGCGTCGGCTGGTGCTGGACCCCGACGAGCACTGGCTGCGTCTGGAGGTCCTGGCCCGCAGCGACGGCGGGCTGTTCGACACCGAGGGGACGGTGGAGTTCCGCGCGCACGCGGCGTCGGGCGTCGTGCACGAGGTCAGCCGGTTCGTCCGCGACGACGGCTGGCAGTACGTCGGCGCTGTCCCGGGCTAGGTGGTCGGATCAGAGGTAGGCGGTCGGGTCGAAGCTGGCGATGTCGATGATGCGGACACGCGGCAGCACCTTGTTGAACGCCCGGGCGTCAGTCTCGAGGTCGAAGACCTGCAGCCCGGACGCCGCGAGCTCGGTGTAGCCGGAGTTGAGGAACTCGGTGAAGCCGAGCAGCGCCACCCGACGCCCGCCCGTGAGCAGCGAGGTGACCTGAGGCAGGAAGTCGCCGTCGTGGCTGCCCAGGACGACGTCGGCGTCACGGTCGACGATCGCGTCGAGCATCCGCTGGATGCCGACGTCCACGACCTTCATCCCGGGCGGCCCGGACAGCGGGACGGGCCGCAGACCCATGGCCGTCAGGGCCTGGATGAACGGCATCGGCAGGTTGCCCGACGTCGCGTTGAGGAAGAACAGCGCCTTGACCGGCTGGTCCCAGACCTGCTGGCAGTGCGCCAGGACGCGCTCCCAGCGCGGCCGCTCGTCCGGTGCGGGCCTCCGCCCGAGCACGTTCTGCCCCAGCGTCGCGTCGAGGTTCTCGCCGTCGAGGACGAGGTAGGTCACGCGCGGGTCGGCCACGCGCCGGACCCTAGGACCGTCCGTCGTCGAAGACCAGCGGCTCCGCGCGGCGCGGCACGAACGCCACCGCCACCGCCACCGCGATGAGGGCGGCCGCAGCAGCCGTCGCGACGAAGACGTTGTGCGTCGCCGCGTGCAGGCTCTGCCGGGCGAACTCGCCCAGGGCGCCTCCGTCGGCGAGCGCTCCGGCGGTCCCGTCGACATCGGTCGGCAGCTGCCCCTGCAGCGCCGGCGGCGCGTCCTCGAAGCGCCGCGCGAGCGTCGTGTTGGCGATCGCGCCGAACAGCGCGGCACCCACGGCCGAGCCGATCGAGCGGCTGAACATGTTGGTGCCGGTCACCACGCCGCGGCGCTCCCAGCCGACGACGGACTGGATCGCGACGATCAGCGGCGAGGACGACAGCCCCATCCCGAGGCCGAGCACGAACATCGCCAGCCCGACCTCCCAGACCTGCGCCTCGGCGGTCAGCAGCGCCGCCCACACCGCGCCGGTCAGCGTGAGCGTCATGCCGATCAGCGCCGTGTCGCGGAAGCCGATGCGCAGGTAGAGCTTCCCGGCCTGCGAGGCCGCGACCGGCCAGCCGAGGGTGAGGGCGGCGAGGGCGAGACCGGCCTCGACAGCGCCGGTGCCGAGCACGCCCTGCACCCAGGTGGGCACGTACGTGCTCAGCCCGATGAGCAGCGCGCCGACGCCCATCGCGGCGATGTTGCCCGCGACGAGGATGCGCCGCTGGAAGATCCACAACGGCAGGACGGGTTCGGCAGCACGCCGCTCCACGAAGGTGAACGCGACCAGCACGAGAGCGCCCGTGCCGAGGACGGCGTACGACGTGAGCGACTGCCAGGCCCAGCCGGTCCCGCCCTCGAGCAGCCCCAGGATGAGCAGCGAGCAGCCGATGGTCAGCAGCAGCGACCCCTTCACGTCGAACACGTGCGGGCGCCGGACCACGTTCTCCGTGAACCGTCTGTGCAGGCCCCAGAGCGCCAACGCGCCGAGCGGCAGGTTGATGAAGAAGATCCAGCGCCAGGACAGGTAGTCGCTGAACACGCCACCGAGCGTCGGACCGAGCAGGGCGGCGGTGGCCCAGACGGAGGCCACGTAGCCCTGCACCTTCGCGCGCTCCTCGACGCTGTAGAGGTCGCCGATGACGGTCATGCCGAGCGGCTGGATCGCGCCGGCGCCGAGGCCCTGCAGCGCCCGGCCGACGATGAGCGCCTCCATCGACCAGGCGAACCCGCAGAACAGGGAAGCCGCCACGAAGACGACGATCCCGAAGATGAGCAAGGGCTTGCGGCCGACGACGTCGGAGAGCTTGCCGTACACCGGCACGGTCACGGCCTGCGTCAGCAGGTAGACGCTGAACAGCCACGGGAACTGGCTGAAGCCGCCGAGGTCGTCCACGACCGCCGGCACCGCGGTGGCGATGATGGTGCTGTCCAGCGCGATCAGCGCCGTGCTCAGCATGATCGCGCCGAGCACGGGTCCGCGCTCCGAGCGCAGCCCCACCGAGGCGCGGGTCGGGGCGGTCGTCACGTCACAGGGCAACCGGCGAGGCGACGCCTTGTTCCCTAGGCAGGGACCGGCCTCATCCGGTCCAGCAGCTCGTCGCGGCTCGGCCCGTCGTCGATCGCCGGGTCGTGCGCGAGCGACCGGCGCAGGGCGCTCTCCAAGGCGGACCGCCGGGCCGCGACGGTCGTGGCCGTCTCCGGCACGCCCGGTGGCGGTGCGTTCACGACGCAGCCGGTCGCCACGACGGCGTCCCACATCGTCGGCGCGTGCTCCTCGAGCACCGCGCGCACCTGGAAGCGGAAGAAGTGCGGGTGCTGGAACTGCATGACGCCCTTGCGCTTCCAGCTGCCGTCCGGTGCACTCCGGCGCCGCGGCCGAGCAGCAGCACCTGCTCCCCGCGGTCGGCGAGCGCCAGCCGGCACACCATCCCGATCGGCCCGGCCCCCACCACCGCGGTCGTCGTGCCGGCGAAGTCCTGCCGGACCCGCCGACTGTCACGCGGGTTGCACGACCTCCGGCACCGGCGGGGGCTTCCGCGCCGTCTCGGCCAGCACGATCCCGGTCAGCACCACGAAGCCGCCGAGCAGCTGCACCGGCGACAGCGCCTCGGCCAGCACGACGTACGCGACGACCGCCGCGAGCACCGGCTCCGCCATCCCGAGCAGCCCGGTGCGCGCCGAGCCCAGCGAGCGCAGCGCGACGAGGATGAGGCCGTACGGCACGACGGTCCCCAGCACGATGACCCAGAGCACGAGCAGCCACGCGGACACGTCCACGTCGGGCAGCGGGCCGGGCAGGGCGACGGCGCGGGTGAGGTCACCCCACGGGAAGGTCCACCACGGCTGGAGCACCGACCAGAACACTGCTGCGGCCGTGAACGTCCACGCCGCAAGGCTGAGCGGGTCGCGGCGGCCGAGCCCGCGCTCGCTCGTCAGGTAGTAGGCGGCCAGGCTCACCGCCGCGCCGAGGCCGGCGAGGACGCCCAGGCCGTCCAGCTGGAGGCCCCGCCACGCCTCGGCGACGACGATCAGACCCAGGACGCTGAGCACGAGCGCCCCCCAGACGCGGGCCCGCACGTCCTCGCGCCGCACGAAGCGCACCCACACCACGACGATGACCGGGGCGAGGTACTCGAGCAGCAGGGCGATCCCGACCGGCAGCCGGCCGATCGCCACGAAGTAGAACCACTGCACCAGCCCGATGCCGACGACGCCTGCCACGCCGAGGAAGGCCAGCTCGCGCGGCGTCGCACGCAGGCTGCGCGGACGGGTCAGCAGCACGGCCAGCACCAGGCAGACGGCCGCACCGGCGGAGCGCAGCTCGACCAGCCGCAGCGACGACAGGCCGGACTCGAGGACGGTCTTGCTGACGCTGCCGTTCAGCGCGAACAGGAACGCCGCCACCGAGGCGGCGACGATCCCGGTGAAGGGGTTCACTCCTGCTGCAGCAGCCGGGCGAAGCCGTGCCACAGGACGACCTCGCGCTGGAGTCGCGGCGACCAGACCAGGGCCAGCCGGCGGTCCTGCGCGTTCCACTTCTCCTTGCGCTCCCGGAGCACCTCGCCCGGCTCGGCGACGACGTCGCTGCCGGCGGTGAGGACGTACACGGCCGTCACCCGCTGCACGGAGTCCCAGCCGTCCGGCCGCTGCTCGTCCGGCGCGGGCAGTCCGGACGGCGCGCCCTCCACGTCGTCCTGCCACAGCGGGCCGCCGTCCACCGGTACCGCGGCGACGCGGAAGGGCGCGGGCCGCAGCCACTCGACCGTCTGCGACGTGCCGAACGTGCGCAGGAACGCGGTGTACGACGTCTTGCAATCCGGGCAGCGCGTCTGCTGGCGGAGCACGTCGTCCGCGCTCTTGACGCCGATCGCGCGCCACGCGCGGTCGTCCGGGCTGAGGCGGCGCTCGGGGTGGCAGGGCAGGGCGAAGGGGTCGGTCACCTCTCGGCCCGGCGCACCAGCGCGCTGATGTGGTCGGCGAACTCCGGCCACAGCTCGCGCGGCAGGTCGTGGCCCATGCCGTTGAAGCCGACGAAGCGCGAGCCGCGGATCCGGCGTGCGAGCGCCAGCCCGCCGGACGGCGCGACGAGCGGGTCGTGCAGGCCGTGCATGACCAGCGTGGGGACGCGGATCTCGCGCAGCCGCTCGGTGCGGTTCGGCTGCGCGATGACGGCGGCCAGCTGACGGCGGTAGCCGCCCGGGTCGTAGCCCCGCTCGAAGCTGCGGCCGGCGACGTCGCGCAGCCGCTCCTCGTCGAGCGCGTAGCCCTTCGACCCGATCACGGTGAACGTGTCGATGATGGAGCGCATCGCCGCCTCGCGGTCGGTGACGACGGGTCGCTGCAGCAGCCGGCTGATCAGGCGCGGCGCCGCCTGCCCCACGCGCCGACTGCCGGTCGAGGTCATGATGAGCGTCAGGCTGCGCAGGCTCGACTGCCGGCGCAGCGCGGCGGTCTGCGCGATGAAGCCGCCGAGCGAGGCGCCGACCAGGTGCACGGGGGCGAGGTCCAGCGCGTCGATGAGCGCGAGGCAGTCGTCCGCCATGTCGTCGATCGTGTACGGCGGACGAGCGCGCCGGCTGAGCAGCGCGGCGATGCTCGGCGCCCGGATGCCCGTGAAGTGCGTGCTCGCGCCGACGTCGCGGTTGTCGAAGCGGACGACGTGGTGGCCGCGCTGCGCGAGGTCCTCGCACAGCTCGTCCGGCCACGCGAGCATCTGCGTGCCCAGCCCCATGACCAGCACGATCGGGGGCGCGCCGCGCTCGCCGAACGTCTCGTACGCGATCTCGATCCCGTTGGCGGGCAGCGTCTTCAGGTCGGGCATGCCTGGGACGCTAGCCGCTGGCAGGCTGGCCGCCGTGCCCCTCCTGTCCCGCCTGCAGTCCCGGTTCCGCAGCCGCGTGTCGGGTGATCCGACGGGGGCGCCCGACTGGGTGCGCGACATCGCCACGGTCGGCGAGGGGCCGGGATGGTTCGAGCCGGACGGCGTCGTGTGGCGGGTGCACGGTGACCTGTCGACGCTGGTCGGCGGCGTCGGCGCGCTGCTCGGACAGGGCGCGCACCCGCTCGCGCTGGCCGGCGTGCAGCGTCACAGCGACTACCGGCAGGACCCGTGGAAGCGCCTGGCCGGCACCGCGCGCTGGCTGGTCGTCAGCACGTTCGGCTCGGCGGACCTGGCGGCGCGGGAGGCGCGGCGCGTGCGCCGGATGCACACGGTGGTGCAGGGCACCGACGACCTCGGCCGGCCGTACGCCGCCTCCGATCCCGAGCTGCTGCGCTGGGTGCACCTGGCCTTCACCGACGCGTTCCTGGCCGCGCAGGAGCTGGTGGGCCGCGACCTCGCGCCGCGGTTCGGTCGGCGGTGGCCAGATGCCTACGTGGCGCAGTGGGCGCGGTCGGCCGCGGAGCTGGGCGCCACCGACCTGCCGTCGTCGGAGGCCGAGCTGGCCGAGGCGCTCGCGGCGTACGCGCCGGTGCTCGAGCCGGTGCCCGTCGACCTGCGGTCGTTCCTGTCCGCGCCGCCGGGGCTGTCCAAGCCCGAGCAGCTGTTCTACGCCGGCCTGTCCGCCGGGGCCGCCCGGCTGCTGTCCCCGACGATCGCACCGCTGGCGGGCGTACCGGGACGTACTGCCGGCTCGTCGCTCGCCCTGCGCGCCGTCGCGGTGCAGCTGCGCGCGCTGCAGGTCGCGCTCGGCCCGTACAGCCCGTCGGAGGAGGCCGCGCGCTACCGCCTCGGCACCGGTCCGGTGCCGTCGTGGCTGGCGGTACGGTCCGGCGCATGACCGACACCACCTGGTTGGACGCCACCGCTTCGGCCGAGCTCGTGCGCAGCGGGCAGGCCTCACCCGCCGAGCTCGTCGAGGACGCCATCGCGCGGATCGAGAAGGTCAACCCGCAGCTGAACGCCGTCGTGCGCGACCGCTTCGCGCAGGCCCGTACCGAAGCCGCCGGCGACCTGCCGGACGGGCCGTTCCGCGGCGTGCCGATGCTCCTCAAGGACCTCGGCTGCCACGTCGCCGGCGAGGAGACCAACTACGGCACGTCGTTCCTGCGCGACGCGCACATCACGTGGCCGAACGACAGCCACCTGGCGTCGCGCTTCCGCAGCGCCGGCTTCCTGTTCCTCGGCCGCACGAACGTCCCGGAGTTCGGCACGACCGTCACGACCGAGCCGATCGCGAACGGCCCGTGCCGCAACCCCTACGACCTGAACCACTCGACCGGCGGCTCGTCCGGCGGCTCGGCGGCCGCGGTCGCTGCGGGCCTGGTGCCGGTCGCGCACGCCAACGACGGCGGCGGCTCGATCCGCATCCCCGCCTCCGAGTGCGGGCTCGTCGGTCTCAAGCCGACCCGCGCCCGCGTCTCGCAGGGGCCGGACATCGGCGAGGGCTGGGCCGGCGCGACGATCGACGGCGTCGTCAGCCGCACCGTGCGCGACAGCGCGGCGGTCCTCGACTGGATCGGTCAGCCCATGCCGGGCGACCCGTACTGGGCGCCGCCGCTCCCCCGCCCGCTGGTGCAGGAGCTCGGCGCGCCGCTCGGGAGGCTCCGGGTCGGGATCGTGGCGGGTCCGCCGGCCGGGATGCCGGGGCAGTACCTCGACGACCCGGAGTGCCGTACGGCTGTCGCGTCCGCGGCGAAGCTGCTCGAGGAGCTGGGCTGCGAGGTGTCGGAGGCGGCGCCCGCGGCGTTCTTCGAGGAGCAGTTCAGCCAGATGTTCATCGCCACGATCGCCGGCGACACGGCGCTGACGATGCAGCTGCTGACCGAGGTCATGGGCCGGCCGATCGCGGACGAGGAGCTCGAGCCGCGCAACGCCTTCTACCGGCTGGTCGGCAACGACCTGCTGGCCAAGGACTACCTCGGCGCGCGGATGTGGCTCGGCGCGTGGGTGCGCCGCATGTCGATGTGGTGGGCGCCGACTTCTGCTGGTGGACAGGGCTTCGACCTGCTGGTGACGCCGACGCTCGCGGCGCCGCCGCCGGAGATCGGCTGGATGACCGGCGAGGACGAGGGCGCCCGGATCACCTCGTTCATGCCGTACACCGCGCAGTTCAACGTGACCGGGCAGCCAGCGGTGTCGCTGCCGCTGCACTGGTCCGCCTCCGGCTTGCCGGTCGGCGTGCAGATCGTCTCGGAGTTCGGCCGCGAGGACGTGCTGGTGCGGGTGGCGTCGGCGCTCGAGGAAGCCGCGCCCTGGAAGGACCGCCGCCCGGGGGTCTCCGCGTAGAGCCGGCGCCGATCCCCCCTGTGGACAACGCGAGATCGGGCTGCGGTCAGGCGATCCTGGCTGCATGACGAGCTCGCACGGTTCCCGCGACGACAGGTTGGCCGAGGTCCTGCGGATCTACGCCGACCACCCGCTCGACGAGGGCGACGCCGTCCTGCTGATCGACGACGAGGTCTGCCTCGAGATCGGCGACCTCGCCGAGCTGCGCAGTCGCAGCACGCAGGTCCTGCTCACTGCCGCCGCGCGCGTGCAGGTCGCCATCGCCCGGCGGAGCGGCGTCCTGCGCGACAGCGACTACCAGCTGTGGCGCGACCTGCACGCGGACCTGCGGGACTCCGACGTGCAGCTGCTGCCCGTCCGCGCCCTGCCCGCCGCCTGACCCGTGGCGCAGATCGACGTCCTGCCGGCGGCACTGGCCGCGGCGGCACGAGCCGTACGTGAGGCCGCACCGGACGCGCACGTCGCTGGCGCGGACCTGGGGGACTCCGCGCTCACCTCGGCGCTGGTCGACTACCTGGACCGCCAGTCCTGCGCGCAGCTGCTGGCGGATCTCGAGGACGCCGCGCAGGCGCTGGTGGACAGCGCCCAGGCGTACGCCGACGTCGAGGCGCTGCTGCTGCCGCGAGTGCTCCGATGAGGGCCGACGTCGGGGCGCTGCGCAGCGCCGCCGCGGACCTGGACTCCGCGCAGGTGCAGCTGGAGCGGACCGCCCGCCTCCTGCGACACGTCACCGCCACGCTCGCGCAGCAGTGGCAGGGCGACGCGGCGGACGCGGCGCTCCAGGAGCTGGACGTGCTCGTCCGGCAGGCCCTGCAGAGGGCAGGCGAGCACGCGCAGGCGGCTTCCGTGCTCCGGTCCTGTGCGCACGCACTCGGGGACGCGCAGGCGACCGCGGCGAAGGCCGATGCCCTCGAGGCGCAGGACGCGGAGCGCCGGGAGCGCGCCGCAGCACGTGGCTCCTTCGTCGGGCCGTACGACGACGCCGGCCTGCTCCGGTACGCGCGGTCGCTCAGGAGCGCTGCGCACGAGCAGGCCGACGCGGCCTGTGCGCGTGCCGCGGCGGAGCTGCACGAGCTGGCTCGTCAGGACCGCGGGCTGTCCACCGCCGACCAGCTCGTCGGGGTAGGCACGGGAGCCGTCGACGCCGCGCGCGGCACCGCCGACCTCGTCGTCGGGCTGCTGCGCGACCCGCGCGGCACAGCGGGCGGCGTGGTGGAGGGGCTGGACCACGCGCGCCGCCACCCGCGGGACGCGGCCGTGGCCGCCACCGGGTGGGACGTGCTGCAGCAGGGGCGGTACGGCGAGTGGGCCGGCGCTTTCGTGCCCGACCTGCTGACCGGCGTGCTGAGCGGCGGGGCTGTGCCGGCCGGACGGCGCGTCGCCGACCTCGGCCGGCAGCTGTCGGACCTGGAGCAGCGCGAGCGGTCCGTCCCGCAGCGCCGACCGGTGCCGGGCGGCCCGGTGCGTCCGCAGCCGGGTGCGGTCATGACGCGCCGGTATCCGAAGGTCATCCGCCCCCTGTCGGTGGAGCGGCAGCGGCACCTGCTGGAGGGTGACCCACCGCCGAAGACGGGCGGCGGGCACAAGCCCGGCGCGGGCCGCGGCAAGTCGGAGTTCCCGTACGGATGGTCCGACGAGGTCATCGTCCGCCGCGTCATGGAGACGGCGATGCGGCCGCTGAGCAGCAGGGACCAGCAGGACCGGCGGACCATGCTGGCGTACGGCGAGCACGCCGGCGTGTGCGTGCAGGTGGTGGTGGATCCGAAGGGCAAGGTGGTCACCGGGTACCCGGTGACCGGAGCGGTCGCAGCAGCAGGCTGCGGAAGGAGAGCACCATGAGCATCGAGCCCGAGCCGCTGGTCATCCACGCGCACGCCGACGAGCTCATCAAGGACCTCGACGCTCGCGTCGACCGCCACCTCGAGCGCTTCCCGGACGACTTCTGGCTGCACGCCGAGGACCCCTGCGACGCCGCCGGCACGCTGCTGCGGCTGCATGCGCTCGGGAAGTGCGACCTCGGACCCGAGGAGGCGGAGCGCCTGTGGTTCCTCGGCCGCGCGCTGGGCGGCCGTCGGGAGGAGCTCCTGCCGGACGAGGTCCTCCAGGACGCCCTCCCCGGCCGAGGAGAGCGGCCGGCCGACCCGCCGGGACGGTGGGTGCTCAGCCTGCTGCTCACGGGCGGCGCTCACCGAGGAGGCCGCGGCGCGCCGGGCAAGAGCGAGTTCCCGGCGCACTGGGACGGCGAGGAGACGTTCGCGCTGTGCCTGGACGTGGCGCAGCGCCCGTCCGCTGCCGTCGCCCTGCCCAGCGGCGACTTCCGCGCCTCCGGCGAGCGCAAGGGCGTCTCGATGGGCGTCGTCGTCGATCCGGAGGGCGAGCTGCTGACCGGCTACCCGGTCCGCGGCGAGGGCGTCGTCTACAACCCGCTCTCCGCGGCGCAGCGCCCTGCCGTGGCCGTGCTCGAGGCGCTGCTCGACGAGCTGGCGCTGCCGCACGGCGAGGAGCCACGCGTCAGCTTCGACGAGCTGATGTCCGTCGGCGAGTGGCCCTACGTGATCGAGGGCCTGCTGGCGCTCGACGTGGACTGGACGCGCCAGCAGCGGGTCGACCTGGCCGAGCTGCACGAGGTCGCCGGCCTGGAGATCCCGCCGTGGTTCCTCAACGGAACCGGCTGAGGTCTCCCGCGCCCTCTCGTACGACCTCCGGATAGTCCTGGGACCAGTCGACGACCGTCGTCGGCACGGTGCCGCAGTCGCCCGCGTCGAGCACGACGTCCACCGAGTGGTCGAGCTCCTCCTTGATGCTCCAGCCGTCGGTCATCGGCTCCTCGTGACCGGGCAGCAGCAGCGTGCTGGACACCAGCGGCGAGCCCAGCTCGCGCAGCAGCGCCTTGACGACCGGGTGGTCCGGGATGCGCACGCCGACGGTCTTCTTCTTCGGGTTCGCCAGGCGCTTGGGCACCTCCTTGGTGGCCGTGAGGATGAACGTGTACGGCCCGGGGGTCGCGGACTTGATGCTGCGGAACGCCGCGTTGCCCAGGTGCACGAACTGCCCCAGCTGGGCGAAATCCGAGCACACCAGCGTGAAGTCGTGCTTGTCGTCGAGCTTGCGGATGCGCCGGATCCGGTCGGCGCCGGTCGCGCTGTCGAGGGCGAAGCCCAGCGCGTAGCAGGAGTCGGTGGGGTAGGCGATCAGCGCGTCCTCGCGCAGCTGCGCGACCGTCTGCGCGATGACCCGTGGCTGGGGATCACGCGGGTGGATGTCGACGTAGCGGGCCATGCGCCCAGCCTAACTTGATCTGGTCCAGATCATGAGGAACACTCGTCCTGTGCCGAACCCCGCAGACGCCGAGCGCCTGCTGCGGGACGTGGGTCTGCGCGTGACCCGCCCCCGACTGGCCGTTCTGGGCGCGGTGCACCAGCGCCCGCACGCCGACACCGAGACCGTGCTGACCGGCGTGCGCGAAGAGCTCGGCGCCGTCTCCCACCAGGCGGTGTACGACGTGCTGCGCGCGCTCACCGGCGCCGGCCTCGTACGCCGCATCCAGCCGGCCGGCTCGGTCGCGCGCTACGAGGTGCGCGTCGGCGACAACCACCACCACGTGGTCTGCCGCTCGTGCGGTTCGATCGCCGACGTGGACTGCGCCGTCGGTGACACCCCCTGCCTGACCGCCTCTGAGGACAACGGCTTCTCGATCGACGAGGCCGAGGTCGTCTACTGGGGCCGCTGCTCGACCTGCACGACCGACTCCCCCGCCTGACCCCGCAACAGAGAGGCACCACGTGACCGAGAACGACCCGAAGCCGAGGGACACCAGCGCGAGCCCGCAGGGCACCGACACCACCGCGAGCGCCAGCGAGAGCGAGAACCCGGCGATCTCGGGCCCGACGCCCTCGACCGACCAGCGCCCGCGCACCAACCGCGACTGGTGGCCGAACCAGGTGGACCTCTCGGTGCTCAACCGCACCGACCCCAAGGCGAACCCGCTGGGCGAGGAGTTCGACTACAAGAAGGCCGTCTCCGAGCTGGACGTGAACGCCGTCAAGGCCGACCTCGCGCAGCTCATGCGCACCTCGCAGGACTGGTGGCCGGCGGACTGGGGCCACTACGGCGGCCTGTTCATCCGCATGTCCTGGCACGCCGCTGGCACGTACCGCATCGCCGACGGCCGCGGTGGAGCCGGCGCGGGTGAGCAGCGCTTTGCCCCGCTGAACAGCTGGCCGGACAACGCCAACCTCGACAAGGCCCGCCGCCTGCTGCTGCCGGTCAAGCAGAAGTACGGCCGCGCGCTGTCGTGGGCCGACCTGCTGGTGCTCGCCGGCAACGTGGCGCACGACGACATGGGCCTGAAGACGTTCGGCTTCGCCTTCGGCCGCGAGGACGTGTGGCAGCCCGAGGAGGTCTTCTGGGGCCCTGAGGACACCTGGCTGGGCGACGAGCGGTACAGCGGCGAGAACCCGCTCGACCTCGATGAGGGCGACCTCGCGAACGTCACCATGGGTCTGATCTACGTCAACCCTGAAGG
>JAOPWK010000345.1 GCA_025965735.1 Frankiales bacterium | reverse complement strand
ACCGAGCTCGTCGATGCCGAGGATGGCGATGATGTCCTGCAGGTCCTTGTAGCGCTGCAGGATGCGCTGGACCTCGCGGGCGACGTCGTAGTGCTCCTGGCCGTCGTAGCGCGGGTCGAGGATGCGGCTCGTCGAGTCCAGCGGGTCCACGGCCGGGTAGATGCCGAGCTCGGAGATGGCGCGCGAGAGCACGGTCGTGGCGTCGAGGTGGGTGAAGGTCGTGTGCGGCGCCGGGTCGGTGATGTCGTCGGCGGGCACGTAGATCGCCTGCAGGGAGGTGATCGAGTGGCCTCGGGTCGAGGTGATGCGCTCCTGGAGCACGCCCATCTCGTCGGCGAGGGTCGGCTGGTAGCCGACGGCGCTCGGCATGCGGCCGAGCAGCGTGGAGACCTCGGACCCGGCCTGGGTGAAGCGGAAGATGTTGTCGATGAACAGCAGGACGTCCTGCTTCTGCACGTCGCGGAAGTACTCCGCCATCGTCAGCGCGGACAGGGCGACGCGCAGGCGCGTGCCGGGCGGCTCGTCCATCTGGCCGAAGACCAGCGCCGTGTCGTTGATGACACCGGACTCGGTCATCTCACCGAACAGGTCGTTGCCCTCGCGGGTCCGCTCGCCGACGCCGGCGAACACCGAGACGCCGGAGAACTCCTTGGCGACGCGGTAGATCATCTCCTGGATGAGGACCGTCTTGCCGACGCCGGCACCGCCGAACAGGCCGATCTTGCCGCCAGCGACGTACGGCGCGAGCAGGTCGATGACCTTGATGCCGGTCGGGAAGATCTCGGTCTTGCTCTCCAGCTGGTCGAAGGCCGGGCTCGGGCGGTGGATCGGCCAGTAGGTGTCGGCGTCCACGCTCTCGACGTCGAGCGGCTTGCCCAGGGCGTTGAACACGTGGCCCTTGGTGGCGTCGCCGACCGGCACGGAGATGGCCGCGCCGGTGTCCTTGACGGCCGAGCCGCGGGTGAGGCCGTCGGTGGGCTGCATGGCGATGGCGCGCACGAGGTTGTCGCCGATGTGCTGCGCGACCTCGAGGGTCAGCGTCGACGTCTCCTCGCCGAGCACGCGCTCGACCTCGAGGGCGTTGTAGATCTCCGGCATCGCGTCCGGCGGGAACTCCACGTCCACGACGGGGCCGATGACGCGGGCGACCCGGCCGGTGCCGCCGGTCGGCTGGGGGTCACCAGCTGCGGCGGCGGGACTGTCGGCGGTGAGGGTCATGCGGGGTTCCTCTTCCTAGAAGCAGAGCGGGGCTGGTGAAGCTGTGGGCTAGGCGTCCTCGAGGGCGGACGCGCCGCCGACGATCTCGCTGATCTCCTGGGTGATCTCGGCCTGCCGGGCCGAGTTCGCCGCTCGGGTGAGCGACTTGATGAGCTCGTCCGCGTTGTCGGTCGCGGCCTTCATCGCGCGCCGGCGGGAGGCCGACTCGGAGGCCGCGGCCTCGAGCATGGCCTCGTAGACGCGGGTCGTGACGAAGCGCGGGAGCAGCGCGTCGAGCAGCGCCGACGGGTCCGGCTCGAACTCGTACAGCGGCAGCGCGCCCTCCGGCGGCGGGGCGTCGCTCTCCTCGACCTCGAGCGGCAGGATTCGGTTGGCGACGGCCCGCTGCGTGAGCGCCGAGACGTACTCGGTGTGCACGACGTGGATCTCGCCGGTGCCGCCCTCCTCCTCGTTGCGGATGAAGGAGTCGATCAGGGCGTCCGCGACCTTCTTGGCGTCCTCGTAGGTCGGCTGCTCCGAGAAGCCGGTCCAGCTCTCCTCGATGTGCCGGTTCCGGAACTTGTAGTAGCTGACGGCCTTGCGACCGACCAGGAAGGCGACCGGCTCCTTGCCCTCGCTGCGGAGCAGCTCCTCGAGCTGCGCCGCGGTCTTCAGGGCGTTGGCGTTGTAGCCGCCGGCGAGGCCACGGTCGCTGCTGATGACGAGCACGGCGACGCGCTTCTCGTCGCTCTGCTCCTGCAGCAGCGGGTGGTCGATCGACGCGCCCTGCGACGCCAGCGCCGAGATGACGCGGGTGATCTGCGCGGCGTAGGGCTTGGCAGCGTTGACCCGCTGCTGCGCCTTGACGATGCGCGACGCGGCGATGAGCTCCATCGCGCGCGTGATCTTCTTCGTCGACTTGACCGACCGGATGCGGCGGCGGTAGACGCGGAGCTGGGCACCCACGGCTACTGCTTCTTCGGCGCCGAGTAGCGGGTGATCTTCTCCTGGCCGCGGTCCTCGGCGTCCATGGCCTGCTCGGGCGCCTCGTTCAGGCTCTTGCCCTCGCCGGTCTGGAACTGGCCCTTGAAGTCGTTGATCGCCTGCTCGAGCTGGCCAATCGTGTCGTCGCCGAGCTTGCCGGTGCCGACGATGGACTCGAAGATGCCGGACCCGCCGCGGCCGAGGTAGTCCAGGAACTCGGACTCGAAGCGGCGGATGTCGGCGACCGGCACGTCGTCCAGGTGGCCGTTGGTGCCGGCCCAGATGGACACGACCTGGTGCTCCATCGGGAACGGGGAGTACTGCGGCTGCTTGAGCAGCTCGACCAGGCGGGCGCCGCGCTCGAGCTGGGCCTTGGAGGCCTTGTCGAGGTCGGAGCCGAAGGCCGAGAACGCCTCGAGCTCGCGGTACTGCGCCAGGTCCAGGCGCAGGCGGCCGGAGACAGACTTCATCGCCTTCGTCTGCGCCGAGCCACCGACGCGCGACACCGAGATGCCGACGTTGATGGCCGGGCGGACACCGGAGTTGAACAGGTCGGTCTCGAGGAAGATCTGGCCGTCGGTGATCGAGATGACGTTGGTCGGGATGAACGCGGAGACGTCGTTGCCCTTGGTCTCGATGATCGGCAGGCCGGTCATCGAGCCCCCACCGAGCTCGTCGCTCAGCTTCGCGCAGCGCTCGAGCAGGCGGCTGTGCAGGTAGAACACGTCACCCGGGTAGG
>JAOPWK010000285.1 GCA_025965735.1 Frankiales bacterium | reverse complement strand
TGGCCCACCGAGCCGGTGACGCGCACGCCGTCCGCGACCCCACGCCGGACCAGCTCCTCCAGGGCCGGACGCAGCTGGGCGGGGTTCGAGGTGGCGGCGGCGGTGCGGGCGACGGCCTCGGCGGCCGCCAACGCCCGGTCGCACAGCCCGGCGACGACGGAGGCGGCCAGGCGGCTGCTGGAGGTGAGGCCCTGCTCCTGCCGTTCGTCCAGTGCGGCGGGCAGGGTCGCCGTCACCAGGGTCACGACGACGAGCAGCGGGACGAGCACCACGAGCACGAAGGCAGCGGTCAGGCGCGTACGCAGCGTCACCGGCCCCTCCCCGCTCCTCGTCGCTCTCTGTGCCACTGAGATGCTCGCACGGTGACCATCGCGCGCGCCGGGACCGACAAGGCCGCCCTGCGCCGTGCGGTGCTGTCCCGCCGGGCCGCCCTGCCGCCCGACGAGCGAGAGCTGGCCGAGCAGGCCGCCGTCGACGCGCTGCTCCCGCTGGCAAGCGGCCCCGTGGCGGCGTACCTGTCCGTCGGCACCGAGCCGGGGACGGCCGCCCTGCTCGCGGCGCTCGCCGCGCGGTCGATCGAGGTGCTGCTGCCGGTGGTGCTGCCCGACCAGGACCTCGACTGGGCACTGGCCGGGACCGGCCTGGCTCCGGGCCCGCAGGGGCTGCAGGAGCCGCAGGGCGAGCGGCTCGGGCGCGACGCGATCGCCAGGTGCGCGCTCGTCGTCGTGCCCGCGCTTGCCGTGGACCGGGAGGGGAACCGGCTCGGGCGGGGCGGCGGGTCGTACGACCGCGCGCTCGCCCGTACCGCCGGCCGCGTCGTCGCCCTGCTGCACGACGGCGAGGCGGTCGCCGAGCTGCCCGTCGAGCCGCACGACCGGCCGGTGCACGCGCTGGTCACGCCCCGCCGGGGACTGGTCCCACTGACAGGAGAGGACGCATGAACGACTTCGAGGACGTACTGGCCGCCAACGAGGAGTACACCGCCCGCTTCACGAGCGGGGGTCTGGCCGGCCGCGCCGCCCGTGGGCTGGCAGTGGTCACGTGCATGGACTCGCGGATCGAGCCGCTGCAGATGCTCGGCCTGTCCAAGGGCGACGCGAAGATCCTGCGCAACGCCGGCGGCCGCGTGACCGACGACGTCCTGCGCACGCTGGTGCTCGCGCACCACCTGCTGGGCGTGGAGCGGGTGATGGTGGTCGAGCACACCGACTGCGGGATGACCAAGGTCAGCGACGACGAGGCGCACGAGGTGATCCGCGAGCGCTCCGGCATGGACACCCGCAGCCTGGAGTTCCGCACCATCCCCGACCAGCGGGCGTGCGTGGCGCTGGACGTCCAGCGGATCCGCAGCTTCCCGTACCTGCCGACGGGCATGCCGGTCATCGGCTGCCTCTACGACGTGCACACCGGCCGGGTGGAGACCGTCGTCCCGCTCGCGGGCTAGGCGCCGAGCGTCGTCGGCTGGGGGTGCTTCACCGGCCGCGCCGGGAGGTGCAGGACCCGGTGCAGGCCGCTCACGGTGAGCAGCCGCTCGACGGGCTCGGAGACCGCTTCGAGCACGAGCACGCCACCGCTGTCGCGCAGCCGGCGGTAGCCGTGGACGAGCACGGCGAGCGCCGGCAGGGACAGCTGCGTGACGCGCGACAGGTCGAGCGTCAGGCGGACGCCCGGGGCGACCGCGTCGTCCAGGACGCCGCGCAGCCGCACTGCGCCTTCGGGGTCGAGCTCTCCGGCCACCGTGAGGTGGGGGCCGGTCGGGCGGACGGTGGACATCACCGTGCTGGGGGCTCGCGTGGTCATCGGGCCTCCTGAGGTCGGACGCTGCGGACGGTACCCCCCGGGCGTTGGACGCGGGCCGTCTCCGTGCCGCACACTGGCACTCGACCGTCTCGAGTGCCAGGAGGAGAGCCGTGCCCACCTACCAGTACGCCTGCACCGCGTGCGACGAGCGCCTGGAGGCGGTGCAGTCCTTCACGGACGCCCCGCTGACCGAGTGCCCCGCCTGCGGCGGCGCGCTGCGCAAGGTGTTCAGCGCCGTCGGCGTCGTCTTCAAGGGCTCCGGCTTCTACAAGACCGACAGCCGCGCCAAGAGCACGACCTCCGCCTCCAAGGACGGCGCCTCGACCTCGTCGGAGAGCAAGGGCAAGGACGGCGCCTCGACCTCCTCGGACAGCGGGACCGCCACGACCAAGACGGAGTCGAAGCCGGCCGCCTCCCCGGCCACGCCCGCGGTGAGCAAGACCGCCTGACGCCTCTGTGGACGGCCGCGCCCCCGCGGCCGCGGCCCTAGGGTCGGCTCCCGGTCCAGCGACAGGGAGCGCACGTGCACACCATCGGCGTCATCGGAGGCTCCGGCCTCTACGCGCTGCTCGACGACGCCCGCACGGTCCAGGTCGAGACGCCGTACGGCCCGCCGAGCGACCCGCTGGTCGTCGGCGCGGTCGGCGGCCGCGAGGTGGTCTTCGTGCCGCGGCACGGGCGCGACCACCGCTTCCCGCCGCACCGCATCCCCTACCGGGCCAACCTGTGGGCCCTGCGCAGCCTCGGCGTCCGTCAGGTGCTCGCGCCCTGCGCCGTCGGCGGCCTGCGGCCGGAGCTCGGGCCCGGCTCGCTGGTGGTGCCGGACCAGCTGGTGGACCGCACGTCCGGGCGGGCGCAGACCTTCCACGAGACCGGCGCGGTGCACGTGCCGTTCGCCGACCCGTACTGCCCGACCGGCCGTCGGACGGCCGTGCAGCTGGCCGGCGCGGCGGGCTGGCCGGTCACCGACGGCGGCACCATGGTGGTCGTCGAGGGGCCGCGCTTCTCCACCCGCGCGGAGTCGCAGTGGTTCGCCGCGCAGGGCTGGTCGCTCGTCAACATGACCGGCCACCCCGAGGCCGTGCTCGCCCGCGAGCTGGCCCTCTGCTACACCGCGATCGCCCTGGTGACCGACCTGGACGCCGGCATCGAGGCGGGGCACGCGGTGACGCAGGCGGAGGTGTTCAGGGTGTTCGCCGAGAACACCGACCGGCTGCGCAGCCTGCTGTTCGAGGTGCTGGCCGCGCTGCCCGAACAGAACGACTGCGTCTGCGGGACTGCTCTGGACGGCATCCAGCACGACCTGGTGCTCCCATGAGGGGCCTCGCGCCGCGGGACCTGCTGCGGGCGGCCTCGCGCCACCGCGTGCTGCTCGCCTCCGGGCTGGCCGCCGCC
>JAOPWK010000166.1 GCA_025965735.1 Frankiales bacterium | reverse complement strand
TGCGGCGGCGGGTGCGGGCGACCACCCGCTGGGGTGCCGGCGCGCCTGCGGTCAGCCGCAGCCAGGCGGCGTCCACGTCCAGGTCGTCCACCGAAGGTGGCGTCAGCGCGGCGGCGACCAGGTCGGAGTCGGTCTGCCCGGCAGCCAGCTCCGCGCGGCACTGCGCGCAGTCGGCGACGTGGCGGCGGTCCAGCTCGGCGACGCCCGACGGCTCGTCGAGCAGGCGGCGCAGCACGCCTTCAGTCGGATGTGCCATGACGGAGCTCCTTGCGCAGTGCGGCTTCGGCGCGGCGGACGGTGGTGCCGACGCTTCCGGGGGACAGGTCGAGGGCGGCGGCGACCTCGGCGTAGCTGAGGCCGCTGTGCCGCAGCACGAGGGCGGTGGCCTGCTTGTGCGGCAGGGCGGCGAGGGCGGTGCGGACGCGGCGGCGCTCCTCGAGCGTCACCACGGCGTCGGCGACGTCGGGCACGACGACATCGGGCCGCAGGGCGACGACGTCCTCTCGGGAGGCGCGCCGGCGGCCGGAGCGCAGGAGGTTCAGCGCGGTGTGCGCCGCCGCGACCGAGAGCCAGCCGCGCGCCTCACCGGCGGGGATGGAGGAGCGGCCGAAGGAGAGGAAGACCTCCTGCGCGACGTCTTCGGCCTGGTCGCGGGAGCCGAGGACCCGCGCGGCGACGGCGACGACCAGCGGGTAGTCCCGCCGGAACGCCTCGGCCAGGTCGCTGCGCACCGCGTCGCGCCCCACTTCGCTCGTGCCCCCGTCCGCCTGCTGCCTCTGACCGCCCGGCGCCGGAGCCGACAGGACGGCTACTCGTCCGTGCTGCAGGTCCATGTCTCTACAGCACCGCCGAGCCCGCGGATGTGACATCCGGCTTCCGCCGCGCACCTGTGGGGCGGCCGGGATGCGGCCCCGCCTCGTGACCCTCGCGTGGCTGCTCTGCTCCTGAGCAGGACGACTGCGTGCGGTGACGAGGTCCCGCCGGCGCAGGCTGCGGCGACCACCGCCGGCCGCCGCTGAGGTGCCGAGCGTGCCGCTGGAGGTGCGACGCGACCAGGGGCGGGTGTCGCTGCAGGTGCTGCGCACCGCTGCCGGACGGCAAGGCTGCCCGTTCGCCGTCGACACCGGCGCGCAGCAGAGCAGCGTCGAGGCCACCGTCGCGCGGCGGCTCCGGCCGCGCCTGAGGGACTACCGGCGGAACAGGTCCGGCGGCGGCCGGGGGGCGCTCTGCGCCGTCGCGTCCGTCACCGGCGCCGCACCGCCGGTGAAGTCGCGCAGGTCGTCCCCGCTCACCAGCCGGGCTCGGCCGGCCGCCCGGGACACCCGGCGGACCAGGTCCTGCTCGGGCAGCGGCGCGTCGCTCGCGGCCAGCACCAGGTTGGCGAACCGCCGGCCGCGCAGCACCGACGGGTCGGCCAGCAGCACCACGTGCGGGAACGCCGCGAGCAGGGTCGACACCTGCGCCCTCGCGAAGGCGAGCGGGCGGCCGTCGGCGACGTTGACGAGGTAGACGCCGCCCGGGCGCAGCAGGCGGCGCACTTCCTGCACCCACTCCAGCGTCGTCACGTGCACCGGCATGAGCGCGCTCTGGAAGACGTCCGCCACCACCAGGTCGCTCTCGCCCTGGCGCAGGGCCGGCAGCTCCTGCCGTGCGTCGCCCACGCGGAGCCGGAACCCCTTGCTGCCGAACGACTCCCGTACCAGCGCGGCCAGCGGCGCGTCGGCCTCCACCACCAGCTGGCGCGAGCCGGGGCGGGTGGCGGCGACGTAGCGGGGGAGGGTGCACCCGCCGCCGCCGAGGTGCACGGCGGTGACCGGCCCCTGGGGCAGCACGTCGACGACGTCGCCCATCAGGCGCACGTAGTCGAACTCCAGGTGCGTCGGGTCGGCGCGGTCGACGTAGGACTGGGCCACGCCGTCCACCGTCAGCAGCCACGAGTCCTCCCGGTCGAGGTCGCGCAGCAGCTCGGCCTCGCCGTACGCCACCGGCCAGCGGCCGGGCAGGGGCCCCGTCAAGGGAGCAGGCGGCGCAGCGCGGGCCAGGACTCGGCGAAGGCCACGTGCAGCGGCATCGCGTCCACCTCGTCCACCGCCACCCAGCGCAGGTCGACGCTCTCCCGGTCGGCCACCACCGGGCGCCGCTCCGGCAGGGACCCGACGAAGGTCGTGTAGCTCCAGGTGCCGTGGTCCAGGACGTGCTCGGCGTGCACGACGAGGTCAGCCAGGTCCAGGCCCGTCTCCTCGACGGTCTCCCGGCGCGCGGCCTGCTCGGCGGTCTCGGTGCTGGTCCGCGCTCCCCCCGGCACGCCCCACGTGTCGCCGCCGTGGCTCCACGGGGCCCGGTGCTGCAGCAGGACGTACGGACCTGGTGCGACGGCCAGCAGGCCGGCGGCGCCGAAGCGTCCCCAGTGCCGGTGTCCGTGGGTGCACTCGAGCCACCCGTCGCCGTCCGTCACGCCCCCTGCCTACCCGGTGGCCGCGGTCGGTGCGCGCCGAGGGCAGGATGCGCTCATGACCGACATCCCGAAGACCGCCAGGGAGGTGCGCCTCGCCGCGCGCCCGAACGGCATGCCCGTCGCGAGCGACTTCGAGCTGGCCGAGGCCGAGGTGCGCCAGCCCGGGGAGGGGGAGGTGCTGGTGCGCAACCTGTTCCTGTCCGTCGACCCGTACATGCGCGGCCGCATGAACGACGTGAAGTCCTACGTCCCGCCCTTCCAGCTCGGCCAGGTCATGGACGGCGGCGCGGTCGGCGAGGTCGTCGCCAGCACCGTCGACAGTCACGCGGTCGGCGACCTGGTGCTGCACGGCCTCGGCTGGCGCGAGTGGTCCACCGGCCCGGCGAAGGGCTTCAAGGTGCTGCCCCGTGGGGACTTCTCGCCGTCGTACTACCTCGGCGTCCTCGGCATGCCCGGTCTGACGGCGTACGCCGGGCTGTTCGAGGTGGCGGGCTTCGTCGAGGGCGAGACCGTCTTCGTGTCCGGTGCCGCGGGAGCGGTGGGCAGCATCGTCGGACAGCTCGCCAAGGCCCGCGGCGGTCGCGTCGTCGGCAGCGCCGGCTCGTCGGAGAAGGTGGCGTGGCTGACCGACGAGCTCGGCTTCGACGCGGCCTTCGACTACAAGTCCGGCCCGGTCGCCAAGCAGCTGCGCGAGGCCGCGCCGGACGGGATCGACGTCTACTTCGACAACGTCGGCGGAGAGCACCTCGAGGCGGCGATCGGCTCGCTGAAGGTGCACGGCCGCGCCGCGATCTGCGGGATGATCAGCATGTACAACAGCACCGAGCCGGTCGCGGCGCCGCGCAACCTGGCGCAGGTGGTCGGCAAGCGGCTGAAGCTGCAGGGCTTCCTGGTCAGCGACCACGGCCACCTGCAGTCGCCGTTCGTGCAGGAGGTCGGGCCGATGCTCGCCGACGGCCGGCTCAAGGCGCAGGAGACCGTGGTGGAGGGGATCGACCGCATGACCGACGCCTTCCTCGGCCTGCTCACCGGCGGCAACACCGGGAAGA
>JAOPWK010000158.1 GCA_025965735.1 Frankiales bacterium | reverse complement strand
ACGGCGACCGCCACCGCGTCCGCGACCGCGGCGGGGGAGGAGCTGCCGGCGGCGGCGGTCGGCACCGCGCTCGGTGCGCTCCTGCTGGCCGGCGTGGGGTCCGCGGCGGGCTACCGCTGGGCCTAGGCGGCCTCGCGCCAGGCGTCGGCCAGCGCCACCAGGCTGGTCGTGCGGCGGGCGCGGTCCAGGCTCGGCGTCACGGCGACGACCTCGTCGACCTGCGCCTGCTCCTTCAGCTCCAGCAGCCGCTCGGCGACCAGCTTCGGCGGCCCGACGACCATGCGCCGGTCGTCGCTGACGACCTCGCCGGAGCGGGCGGCCTCGACGACCTGCTCGGGCCGGAGCGGCTCGCGCACGCCGCGCGCGAGGTTGCGCATCGTCAGGGCCCAGGCGGCCTCGAACTGCCGGCAGTCGTCCTCGTCCTCGCTGGCGAAGGTCAGCACGGACATGGCGGAGTACGGGTCGTCGCCGGTGAACTCGCGCCGGTAGTCGCGCAGCACCTCGACCGCGATCTCCGGGCTCATGTGGTGCGCGAACACCGCCTTGAGGCCGTTGACCGCGGCGAACCGCGGCCCGTAGCCGCTGGAGCCGAGCACGAACAGCTCCGGGCGCTCGTCCACCACGGGCGCCGCGACGAGTGGGGCGTACGGGTGGTCGTCCGGGAAGCCGTCGCCCAGGAAGGCCAGCAGCTCGGCGACCTGCTGCGGGAAGCCCGCGCCCGGGTCGACCTGCAGCCCTCGGCGCAGCACATGCGCGGTCAGCGGGTCGGTGCCGGGCGCCCGCCCGAGGGCGAGGTCGATGCGGCCCGGGTGCATCGCGCACAGCGTGCGGAAGACCTCGGCGACCTTGAAGGAGGCGTGGTTCGGCAGCATGATCCCGGCCGCGCCGACGCGCAGGGTCGTCGTCTGCAGGGCGACGTGCGCGGTGAGCAGCTCGGGGGCGCTGCAGGCCAGCGACCTCATGTTGTGGTGCTCGCTGACCCAGTAGCGCCGGTAGCCGGCCGCCTCCACGGCCTGGGCGATGCCGACGGCGCCGCCGATCGCGGAGGTGGCGGTCTCGCCGAACTCGATGCCGACGAAGTCGAGGACGGACAGCGGCAGGGTGGTGGTCACCTCAGGGGCAAGTGGGGCCGGAGCCCCGTTGTTCCGGGGGTCCGGGGGCGCGTCGTGGCGGGGTGTCGGGGCGCTCGTGCGCGACACTGGTGCCAAGCGACTGCACCACTGCCGTCACTGACCCGAGGAGTACCCCTGAACCGCAACGAGCTCGTGAACGCCGTCGCCGAGGCCTCCGGCGTGTCCACCAAAGACGTCGACGCCACCCTGAAGGCGTTCCAGACCGTCGTGTCGGACACCGTCGCCAAGGGCGACGAGAAGATCACGATCCCCGGCTTCCTGTCCTTCGAGCAGGTCGACCGCGCGGCCCGCGAGGGTCGCAACCCCTCCACCGGCGAGACCATCCAGATCGCCGCCAGCAAGGCCGTCAAGATCTCCGCGGGCACGGCGCTGAAGAACGCCGCTGCCGGCAAGTAGTCCCACCCCCGGTCGTCCTTCGCCCCGTCGCAGCCCTGCTGCGGCGGGGCGAGGTGCTTCCCGGGGTGTGCCTAGAGGGCGTTCTGCTCCTCGCGGCCGGTGAGCCACTCCACGAGCAGCATGGTCGCGTCGTCCTGCAGGCGGCCGACCTGGTGGCGCATGACCGCCTGCTGAAGGCGGCGCATCATCTCCGGCGTCGGCACGCCGGAGGCGGCCTCCTTGGCGGCGAACTGCGCCAGCCGCTCCCGGCCGAAGAACTCCCCCTCGGCGTTCCGCGCCTCGTCCACGCCGTCGGTGGCCAGCAGCAGGCGGTCGCCCGGCTGGAGCTGCTCGACCAGCACCGGGAAGCTCTCCGGCCGCACCTCGTCCAGCAGCCCGTTGAGCCCGAACGGCGTGGCCGGGTCCGCCTGCAGCTCCTTGACCACCTGCGTCCCGCGCAGCAGCAGCGGCTCCGGGTGTCCGGCGTTCACCATCCGCAGCTCGCCGCTGTCGACGTCCAGCTGCGCGAGCAGCCCGGTGACGAAGCGCTCGCCGCCGAACATGGCCGCCAGCGTCCGGTCCAGCGAGACGGCGGTGTGCGTGAGCCCGAGCCCGGCCCGCCGGCTGTTGCGGTAGCAGGCGACCGCGAGGTTCGCGAGCAGGCTGGCCTGCAGGCCGTGGCCGACCGCGTCGAACAGCGCCAGGTGCGCGATGTTGCCGTTCAGCGCGTAGTCGAACGCGTCGCCGCCGACCTCGTACGCCGGCGCGAGCAGGCCGCTGACCACGAAGCGGTCGGTGCCGAAGGTCAGCGGCGGGAGCAGGTCGTGCTGCATCTCGGCCGGGAGCGCCATCGGCTCCTGGCGCCGGAACCACTCGTAGTGGTCGGTGTACTGGTCGTTGCTGACGTACAGCTCGGCCACCAGGTGGGCGTACTGCCCGAGCAGCAGGCGCAGCTGCTCGCCGAGGGGCCCGCTCCCGGCGGGGAAGACCATCTCGAGCACGCCCAGCCGCTCGACGCCGTCCAGCAGCGGGACCCAGGCTCGCCGTGCGTCGCCGAGGTCGGTCTCCACGACCTCGACGGTCCGGAACGCCCGGCCGGCCACCGAGCCGTCGACCGACAGCCCCTCGCGCGGCTCCTCGCTCAGCGGCAGCACCGGGACCAGGAGCCCCTGGTCGTAGTCGACCAGCCAGATGACGGTGCTGATCGCGCCGAGGTGGGCGCCGCCGGCCGCGGCGAGCGGACCCATCTGGTCGGGCGCCATGAGGTGCGAGCCGCGCAGGACCTCGTCGAGCGCAGCGGCGTAGGCGGCGGTGAGGTCGGCGGGCATCGGGCGACATGCTCCCACGGGGCCCTGTGTCGGCCGCGGGAGGCGGGGAACCCGTGGAGGGTGACCAGCTCCGTGGCCGCCACCGACGACGCGCTGGACGAGGACCTCGTGCGGATGCCGGCCGGAGAGGTGCACGCCTGGTACCGCGGCCAGAACGGCACGGTGTGCGGGCTGAGCCTGCACCGCTCCCGGCTGCGGACCTTCCCGGGCCTGGTGTGGGCGGACGTGCAGCCCGCCTCCGGCGGGAT
Organism: Frankiales bacterium; assembly: GCA_025965735.1. Classification (GTDB taxonomy): domain Bacteria; phylum Actinomycetota; class Actinomycetes; order Mycobacteriales; family SCTD01; genus SCTD01. The sequence continues at coordinate 9,357 of JAOPWK010000158.1, read as the reverse complement.
GGCCGACCACGTGCAGGCGGTCTGCCCGCGCTGCCGGGCCGGGGTGGAGGGCCGCACCAGCAAGCGGCGGGGCTGGACCCGGGAGTCGCCCCGCCCCTAGCGGGTGGTGGCGTCTGCGTGCAGCCGTACGCCCTGCCGGGCGTAGTCCAGGCCGGTCAGCACGGTCGCGGCGACGGCGACGAGCAGCGCCGGCACCCGCAGGTCGGCGACGAGGCCGTCCAGCGGCAGCAGGTAGAGCGTCACGGCGATGTTCTGCGAGAGCGCCTTGAGCTTGCCGCCGCGGCTGGCCGGGATCATCCCGTGGCGGGCGAGCGCCGAGCGCATCGCGGTCACGGCCAGCTCACGGCCGAGGATCACCAGGGTCGCCCACCAGGGCAGGACGTCGAGCAGCGACAGCCCGATGAGGGCTGCGCCCACGAGCGCCTTGTCCGCGATGGGGTCGGCCATGATCCCGAAGTCGGTGACCTGGCCGCGGCTGCGCGCCAGCCGGCCGTCCACGACGTCGGTGAGGCAGGCCAGCACGAACAGCGCCGCAGCCACCAGGCGGGTGCCGTCGGAGGCGCCGTCGAGCAGCAGCAGCAGGGCGAAGAAGGGGACGACGAGCAGGCGCCCCATGGTGAGGGCGTTCGGGAGGTTGACCACCGGCACGGCCGGCGCCTCCAGCAGCGGGGACGTGGTCACGAGGCACCTGCCAGGGTCTCGGTGGAGCGCGAGTCGAGCGGGAGCGCGTCGAGGAAGGGCAGCAGCAGCGCGGCTGCGGCGGCGGGGGCCTCGACCTGGGGGACGTGGCCCACGCCCGGGAGGACGTGCACCGGCCATCCGGGCTGCAGCGCCGCGAGCTGGCGGACGCCGGAGGCCGGCACGAGCCGGTCCGCCGCGCCCTGCAGGACGACGCCGGGGGTGGTGATCGAGGCGATGATCGAGCGGTAGGCCGCCGCACGGGTGACCAGCAGGCCCAGCGAGCGGGCCGCCTCGAGGAAGGCGGCCTCGGTGTCGGGGCCGTTGGCGCGCTCGGCGCACAGCCGGACGGCCACGTCGCGGAACTCCGGTGAGACCTTGTCCACGTCGGCGCAGGTCAGCTCCAGCGTCGCCTGCACGAAGGCCTCCGCACCCAGCTTGGCCCGGCGGCGGGCCAGCGAGCGCTCGGCCAGGCCCGGCACCGCGAACAGCGCCACCTGCTTGGCCAGCGCCCTGTTCGGTACCGAGGTGCGGGTGCGGGGGAGCGCCGGGCCGATGAGGGCCAGGCCGGTGGTCTGCTCCGGGTTCTCCGCGGCGTGCAGCATCGCGATCGCCGCGCCCATGGAGTTGCCGAGCAGGACGGCGGGGCGCTGGACGACCTCGGACAGGAAGCGGCCGAGCAGCTGGCAGTTGGCGCGCACGGACGAGCTGCGGCCGGCGCGGGGCGTGCGCCCGTGGCCGGCCAGGTCCACGGCCAGCACGCGGTGGCGCTGGGCGAGCAGCGGCCCGAGGTCGTGCCAGTTGGCGTGCGAGCCGCCGAGCCCGTGCACGGCGACGACGACCTGACCGCTGTCGGGACCGCCGTGGTCGACCCAGGAGAACGGGCCGTCCAGGTCTGCGGTCCGCAGGACCGGGGTCGCTCGTGCCATGGCGGGTGCTCCGTCGTCGAGACCGGGCCCCAGGCCAGGTACAGGTGTCGTGGTGGATCTGTTCTCACGCTACGTCCAGTGAAACGTCGGCCGCTGCACGGGTGGACGACGGTTGCATGACCCCAGGCGCACTAGCGTCCCCGGAGTGCCCGACGTCACTGCCGACCCCGCCGCCCTCGCCGCCGCCGCCCGCTGGGCGGAGCTGACGGGGGCGCCGCGCCACGACGTCGCGCTCGTCATGGGGTCCGGCTGGGTGCCGGCCGCCGACGCGCTCGGCCCGGCGCAGGTCGAGGTGCCGGTGACCGACCTGCCCGGCTTCCTGCCGCCGGCTGTCGCGGGGCATGCCGGCAGGGTCCGCTCGCTGCAGGTGGGCAGCCAGCGCGTCATGGTCTTCCTGGGCCGCACGCACCTGTACGAGGGCCGCGGCACCGACCCGGTCGTCCACGGCGTGCGGGTCGCCGCGGCGGCCGGCTGCCGCACGGTGGTACTCACCAACGCGGCAGGCGGGGTGCGCGAGGGGCTGCAGGTGGGCCAGCCGGTGCTGGTCAGCGACCACCTCAACCTCACCGCCCGCTCGCCGCTCGAGGGCGCGCGGTTCGTCGACCTGGTCGACCTCTACTCCGCCCGGCTCCGCGCGCTGGTCCGCTCGGTCGACCCGTCGCTGGAGGAGGGCGTGTACGCCGCCCTGCCCGGGCCGCACTACGAGACGCCGGCTGAGATCCGGATGCTGCGCGGCATGGGCGCCGACCTGGTCGGCATGTCCACCGCGCTGGAGGCGATCGCCGCGCGGGCGGAGGGGCTGGAGGTGCTGGCCGTCTCGCTGGTCACGAACCTCGCCGCAGGCATGACCGGACAGCCGCTGGACCACGCGGAGGTGCTGGAGGCGGGGGCCGCCTCCGCCGCCCGGGTCGGTGAGCTGCTGGCGCAGGTGGTCGGGCAGCTGTGACCCTGCATCAGCAGGTCCAGGCCTGGATCGAGGACGACCCCGACCCGGTGACCCGCGCCGAGCTCACCGCGCTGCTGGAGGCGGGAGCGATCGCCGAGCTGGCCGATCGTTTCTCCGGACCGCTGCACTTCGGGACGGCCGGGCTGCGGGGGGCGGTGCGCGGCGGGTCGAACGGCATGAACCGCGCCGTCGTCCGCCGCACCGCCGCCGGCCTGGCGGCGCACCTGGGGGCGGGCACCACCGTCGTCGTCGGGCGGGACGCCCGGCACGGCTCGGTGGAGTTCCAGGCCGACGTGGGCGCCGTGCTCGCCGGCGCGGGCGTGCGGGCGCTGCTGCTGCCCCGCGACCTGCCGACGCCGGTGCTGGCGTTCGCCGTCCTGCACCTGGGCGCCGACGCCGGCGTCATGGTCACGGCGAGCCACAACCCGCCGGCCGACAACGGCATGAAGGTCTACCTCGCCGACGGCGCCCAGCTGCCGTCGCCGGTGGACGGGCAGGTCGAGCGCCTCATTGCCGCGGTGCCGTCGGTCCTGGACCTGCCGCTCGGCGAGGCGGAGGTGCTGGGCGAGGACGTCTGGCAGGCGTACCTCTCCGCCATCACGGCCCTGCCGCGGTCGGACGCCCGCGACGTGCGGGTGGCCTACACGCCGATGCACGGCGTCGGGCTCGAGACGCTGCTGGCCGCCTTCCAACGAGCCGGCTTCCCGGTGCCGGCCGTGGTCGCCGAGCAGGCCGCGCCGGACCCCGACTTCCCGACCGTCGCCTTCCCCAACCCGGAGGAGCCCGGGGCGCTGGACCTGCTGCTGCGGCTGTCCACGGCACCAGGGACAGCCGCGGACGTCGCCATCGCGTCCGACCCGGACGCGGACCGCATCGCGGTGGCCGTCGGCGACCGCCCGCTGCGCGGTGACGAGACCGGCGTCCTGCTGGCCGACCACCTGCTGTCGCAGGGCGTGCGCGGGCGCGTCGCCACCACCGTCGTCAGCTCGTCGATGCTCGCGAAGGTGGCCGCCTCCTACGGCGTGCCCTTCTCCGAGACGCTGACCGGCTTCAAGCACCTGGCCCGGGCCGGCGACGACCTCGTCTACGCGTACGAGGAGGCGCTGGGGGTGGCCGTCGCCCCCGCCACCGTGCGCGACAAGGACGGCATGTCCGCAGCCCTGCTCGTCGCCGAGCTGGCTGCGCTGGAGAAGGCCCGCGGGCGCACCCTGCTGGACCGGCTGGCCGACCTCGAGGAGCGGCACGGCCGGCACGAGACCCGCCAGCTGTCGTACCGCGTCTCGGACCTGGCCCGGATCGCCGCCGCCGTCGAGGACGTCCGCGCGCACCCGCCTGCGGCGTACGGTCCCTTCCGCGTCACCGCGGTGGAGCAGCCGGACGACGACGTGCTGGTGCACAGGCTGGACGGAGGCCGGGTCGTGGTCCGCCCGAGCGGCACCGAGCCCAAGCTCAAGGCCTACCTGGAGCTCGTCGACCCACCCGCCGGCGCCATGGATGCGCTGGCCACGGCGGTCCAGGAAAGGCTTGGCCTGGCTCGCTAGGGTGCGCTGGTGGACGATCTTGTAGGCCCCCGCCGCCGCCGGATCAGCCGGAAGGCGGTGCTGCCCGCGCTCGTCGTGCTGCTCGGGCTGTGCGTCGTCTTCCCGTTCGCCAGCAGCCTGTCGAGCAAGCTCGGCGGCGTCACCGAGAACGACCAGGCCGCCTTCCTGCCGGACTCGGCGGAGTCGACCCGCTCGCTGGCGCTGGAGACGGAGTTCGCCGGCGTGCAGGACATCCCGGCGCTCATTGTCTGGGAGCGCGAGGGCGGGCTGACGCCCCAGGACCTGCAGGAGGTCGGCGCGGCCGCCACCCGCTTGAGCGCCGTGGAGGGTGTGGCCGGTCCGGCCTCGCCGCCGCTGCCGAGCGAGGACGGCGAGGCGGTCCAGGTCGTCGTGCCGCTGCCGGGCGACAACACCGCCTTCGAGCGCCTCCCGAAGATCATCGAGGAGGTCACGGAGGCCGCCTCCGTGGAAGGGCTGCCGACGTACGTCACCGGTCCAGGCGGGCAGTTCGCCGACTTCGCGGCGGCCTTCGAGGGCATCGACGGCCAGCTGCTGTTCACCACGGTCGGGGTGATCCTGGTGATCCTGCTGCTCATCTACCGCAGCCCGGTCTTCATCCCGGTGCTGGTCTCGGCCGGTCTGGCGCTGACGATGGCGCAGGCGGTGGTCTACCTGCTCGCCAAGGACGACGTGCTCACCGTCGACGGCCAGAGCCAGGGCATCCTCTCGGTGCTCGTGCTGGGCGCCAGCACCGACTACGCGCTGCTGCTCATCAGTCGCTTCAAGGAGGAGCTGCACCGCGAGGACTCCTGGACCACGGCCATGCGCACCGCTCTGCGCGGCTCCACCCCCGCGGTCATCGCCTCCGGCGCCACCGTCATCCTCGGCCTGCTCTGCCTGCTGCTCAGCGACCTGAACAGCAACAAGTCGCTCGGTCCCGTCGGCGCGATCGGCATCGCCTGCTCGGTGCTCGCCATGACCGTCTTCCTGCCGGCCCTGCTGATGGTGGCCGGTCGCTACTGGTTCTTCCCCTTCGTCCCGCGCCACGACGACGTGGTCTCGCACGACCGCGGCATCTGGGGCGCCGTCGCCCGGCTGGTCGGTCGGCGGGCTCGGCTCGTGTGGGTCGTCACGGCGCTGGCGCTGGCCGGCACGGCGCTGTTCGCGACGCAGCTGGAGGCCGAGGGCCTGCAGACCTCCGAGCAGTTCACGACCGAGGTGGACTCCGTCGCGGGGCAGGAGGTGCTGGCCCGGCACTACCCGGCCGGCACCGGCACCCCGGTCAGCGTCATCGGCGCCGAGGCCGACGCCGACCGGCTGCTCGCGGTGGTCCGCCAGGCGGAGGGCGTGGCCGACGCGCAGCTCGTCCCGGCCGGCGAGGCCCCGAAGGTGGTCGAGGGCAAGGTGCAGGTCCAGGCGATCCTGGCCAGCAGCTCCGACAGCCCCGAGGCCGAGGAGGCGGTCCTGCGGCTGCGCTCCTCCGTCGACGAGGTCGGCTCCGACGTGCTGGTCGGCGGCGGCACCGCCGTCGTCTACGACATCAAGCAGGAGTCGGCCCGCGACACCCGCGTGATCATCCCGGCCATCCTGCTGGTGATCTTCCTGGTGCTCATGGTGCTGCTGCGCGCGGTCGTCGCGCCGCTGCTGCTGGTCGCCACCGTCGTCCTGTCGTTCCTCGCGACCCTCGGCGTCTGCGCGCTGGTCTTCGAGCACGTCTTCGGCTTCGCCGGCGCCGACCCGTCGTTCCCGCTGTTCGCCTTCGTCTTCCTCGTCGCGCTGGGCATCGACTACAACATCTTCCTCATGACGCGCGTCCGCGAGGAGGCGCACAAGCACGGCACCCGCGCCGGGACGCTCAAGGGGCTGGCGGTCACCGGCGGCGTCATCACCTCGGCCGGCATCGTGCTGGCGGCGACCTTCTCCGCGCTGGGCGTGTTGCCGCTGGTGCCGTTCGCGGAGCTCGGCTTCGCGGTGGCGTTCGGCGTGCTGCTGGACACGCTGATCGTCCGCTCGCTGCTGGTGCCCGCGCTCGTGCACGAGCTGGACGACCGGGTCTGGTGGCCGGCCCGGCTGCGGCCCTCCTCGACGCAGGCCGACCTGACGGCGGCCTCACCGCCCTGACCCCTGCGCCAGCTGTCGCGGCGCGCCCCGCTGGGGCGGCCTCGGCGGGGCGTACCGCGACGGCTGCGGCGCGGGGCGGCAGGCTCCGGGCGGGATCTCCGGGCGGGATCTCTGGGCGGGATCTCTGAGCGGGGCCGCCGCTAGCGTGGACCGGTGACCTGGACCCGCGCCGCCCTCGCCCGCACCGTCGACCACACGCTGCTCAAGCCCGAGGCCACCGACGCGCAGGTGGCGGCGCTGGCCGCCGAGGCCGCCGAGCTGGGCGCGTTCAGCATCTGCGTGTCCCCGTCGCGGCTGCCCGTGCAGGTGGCCGACGGTTTGGCGGTCTGCACCGTCGTCGGCTTCCCGTCCGGCGCGCACGCCTCCGCGGTGAAGGCGGCCGAGACGACCGACGCCGTCGGCAAGGGCGCCACGGAGATCGACATGGTCGTCGATCTCGGCAGCGTGCTGGCGGGGGACTGGGGCGCCGTGGAGGCCGACGTGGCGGCGGTCAAGGCCGCCTGCGGCGACGTGCTGCTCAAGGTGATCCTGGAGACGGCTGCGCTGTCCGACGAGCAGGTCGCGGAGGCCTGCCGGCGCAGCGCGTCCGGCGGCGCGCAGTTCGTGAAGACCTCCACCGGCTTCCACCCCACGGGCGGTGCGTCCGTCGAGGCGGTGCGGATCATGCGCGAGACGGTCGGCGACCGGCTGGGCGTCAAGGCCAGCGGCGGGATCCGGGACACCGCGACGGCCCTCGCGATGCTGGACGCCGGCGCCTCGCGGCTCGGCCTGTCCGGCACCCGCGCGGTCCTCGACGGGCTGCCCGCCTGACGCTCCCACTGCGGCCGCAATCGAAAGGGGCCGTCTGCGCGGACGGGTCGTCAGAAGTGACCAGTCCGTTGGCCTCACGACGGGTGCCCGGGCTGCCGACGGGTAATCAGCGCTCACCAACGGGAGGACACGACCATGACCCAGACGCTGCTCGCCCCCTCTGACCTCACCTCCGCCGACCGCTGCGACCGGTGCGGGGCGCAGGCCTTCTACCGCGCCGTGCTGGCCAACGGCGAGCTGCTGTTCTGCGCGCACCACGGTCGTGAGCACGCCGCCCGCCTCGCCGAGGTGGCCGTCGAGCTGCAGGACGGCACGGCCGCGATCAACAGCAAGCCGAGCCCGGCGGCGTACTAGAGCTCGACCATCACCTGGTCGTGCCGCGCGTACAGCGCGGTCCACTCCTCGGGCGACAGCTCGCGCCCGCTGCTGAGCACCTCGGCGAGCTCGGCGAAGTAGTCCTCGCGTGGCGCGCCGGGCGTGCTCATCATGAGCATCGACGCGGGGGCCTCGCTGTCGTTGCGGAAGCCGTGCACGCCGCGCTCGGGCACGAGCAGGTGGTCGCCGCTCGTGGCCCGCACCCAGGACGTCCCGTCGTACAGCGTCACCTCGCCGGACAGCACCGTGAAGCTCTCGGCGAAGCGCTGGTGGACGTGCGGCTTCGCGCCGCCCGCGCCGCCCTCGAGGTCGATCCGGTACAGGCTGTACCGCCCGCCGGTGTCGGCGGAGGTGGCCAGCACGGTGTTGCTGAGCAGCCGACGGCCCTCGGCGGCACGCAGCAGCACGCTCACGTCTCGAGGGCCGCGTAGCCCGGCTTGATGACGTCGTTGATGATCGCCAGCCGCTGGTCGAACGGCAGGAAGGCGCTCTTCATCGCGTTGACGGTCAGCCAGCGCAGGTCGTCCCAGCCGTAGCCGAACGCCTCGACCAGCGCGGCCATCTCGGAGGAGACGCTGACGCCGCTCATGAGCCGGTTGTCGGTGTTGACGGTCACCCGGAAGTGCAGCCGGCGCAGCAGGCCGATCGGGTGCTCGACGAGGGAAGCGGCAGCGCCGGTCTGCACGTTGCTGGACGGGCACATCTCCAGCGGGATGCGCTTGTCGCGGACGTACTGCGCGAGGCGCCCGAGGACCGGCTCCGGACCGGACAGGTCGATGTCGTCCACGATCCGCACGCCGTGCCCGAGCCGGTCGGCGTGGCACTCCTGCAGCGCCTCCCAGATGCTGGGCAGCCCGAAGCCCTCGCCCGCGTGGATGGTGAAGTGACCGTTCTCCCGCTGCATGTGCTGGAACGCCGCGAGGTGGCGCGAGGGCGGGTAGCCCGCCTCGGCGCCGGCGATGTCGAAGCCGACGACGCCCTGGTCGCGGTACTGCACCGCCAGCTCGGCGATCTCCAGCGAGCGCGCGGCGTGCCGCATCGCCGTCAGCAGGCTGACCACCTGGATCGGCCGGCCCTCGCAGCCCTGCCGGTAGCCCTCCTGCACCGCCTCGACGACCTCCGGCAGCGTCAGGTCCTGCTCGAGGTGCAGCTCGGGGGCGAAGCGCACCTCGGCGTAGACCACGCCGTCGGCGGCCAGGTCCTCGGCGCACTCGCGCGCGACCCGCACCAGTGCGTCCCGCGTCTGCATGACGCCGACCGTGTGGCTGAACGTCGACAGGTAGCGCGGCAGGTCGCCGGCGTTCGCGTTGTCGCGGAACCACTGCCCGAGCTCGTCCACGTCGGCGGTCGGCAGGTCGGTGTAGCCGTGCTCCTCGGCCAGCTCGACCACGGTGGACGGCCGGAGGCCGCCGTCGAGGTGGTCGTGCAGCAGGACCTTCGGCGCGCGGCGGATCTCCTCCAGGGTCGGCATCAGTCCTCCCGGTGCACGGTGTCCGGTGCGAACGCCGGCACGCAGACCGCGACGTACTCCGCGCCGTCGGGGGTCGTGTACCGGACCCGCTCGCCGGCGCGCGTCAGCACCGACTGCCCGGCGGCCACGACGAGGACGCCGCCGTCGTGCTCGACGTGCACGGCGCCGGCCAGCACCAGGGTCACCTCGTCGAACTCCGGCGTCTGCGCCGGCTCCTCCCAGCCCGCAGGGGAGCGCATGTGCGCCACGCTCACCGCGTCGGTGCCGGTCGAGGCGCGGCCGACGTGCTCGTCGATCTGCTTCCCGCCCGGCACCGGCACGCGGACCGGGCTCTCCACCAGCTGCGGCACGTCAGCCCACCTTCTCCAGGACCAGCGGCGCCGTCGCCACCGGTTCGTCCGTGATGTCGTACGCGCCCGCCAGCGCGGCGCGGCCGTCCGCCAGCCGCGCGGGCGTCGAGGCGTGCAGCACCGCCACCGGCTGGCC
>JAOPWK010000327.1 GCA_025965735.1 Frankiales bacterium | reverse complement strand
GGAGCTCGACGCCGAGGTCCACGGGGTCCATGACGCGCGCGAGCGCTGGCGCAACGCCGACGGCAAGACAGACGACGACCTCGTCATGGAGGCTCGCGGCGGCAGCGACGCGGCCCTGTGCGAGCTGATCAACAAGTACCGAGCCTTCGCCCGCGTCAAGGCACTCTCGTACTTCCTCGTCGGCGCCGACCGCGAGGACATCGTCCAGGAGGGGATGATCGGCCTCTACAAGGCGATCCGCGACTTCAACCCCGAGCTGCAGACCTCGTTCCGCGCCTTCGCCGAGCTGTGCGTCACGCGCCAGATCATCACCGCCATCAAGACCGCGACGCGCCAGAAGCACGGTCCGCTGAACAACTACGTGTCCTTCTCCCGCCCGGTCAACGGCGACGACGACGGCGAGCGCGTGCTGTCCGACGTCCTGCCGACCGTCGCCATCAGCGACCCCGCGGACCTGGTCATCTCCGCCGAGCGGATCCGCGCCCTGCAGGCGCACTTCGACGAGGTGCTGTCCGACCTCGAGACCGAGGTGCTGCGCCTGTACGTCGAGGGCAAGAGCTACCAGGAGATCGCCGAGCGCCTGCAGCGCCACGTGAAGTCGATCGACAACGCCCTGCAGCGCATCAAGCGCAAGCTCGAGGGCCACCTGCAGGCCCGTACGGCCGCCGACGCGGGATAGCAGGAACCGCCGCAGAACCTGCCTGACCCACCTACAGTGGGGCGCTGACGAGCTTCCGGTCCCTGCCCCAGCGCCAGGTCCTCGTCCGCGTCGGCCCCCTCCCGGCGTGAGTTCCACGCACGCACCGGAAGACCACGGCCATCGACCAGCTGCTGCAGGCTCTGCTGTCCTCCCCCTCCACCGTGCTGGTCGCCGCCGACCGGGACGGGATCATCTGCACCTGGTCCTGCGGTGCCACCGCCCTCTACGGCTGGACCGCCGAGGAGGCCGTGGGCCGCCCGCTGGCGATGCTCGCCCCGCCGGACCGCCAGGCGGAGCTGAACGCCCGCCTGCGGCTGTACGACGGCGAGCCGCTGCCGGCGTTCGAGACGCTGCGGCTGCACCGGGACGGCACCGAGGTCCCGGTCGAGCTCCACGTGGTCCCCGTCCGCGACGCGGCCGGGGCTGTCGTCGGGACCGCAGCGCTGCACCGCGACCTGCGCCGTGAGCGCACGGCCGAGGTCGCCCTCCAGGCGTCGCAGGACGAGCTGCGGGCCCGCTTCCTCGACTCACCCGTGCCGCAGTCGCGGGTGGGCATGGACGCCCGCGTCCTCGCCGTGAACCCGTCCATGGAGAAGCTGATGGGCTCGAGCAGCGAGGAGCTGGTCGGCCAGGACGCGCTGGGGTTCTACGTGGAGGAGGACCGCTGCGGGCTGGAGGCGACGCTGGGCGACCTGGCGGCCGGCCGCATCACCTACGTCCGGCAGGAGCGCACGCTGTGTGCCGCCGACGGCCGGCTGGTGCCGATCGTCATGACCGTCACCCTGGTGCACGACCGCCAGGGCCAGCCGCTGCTCGCGGCGTCGGTCGAGGACGTCACCGCGGTACGCGCGGCGGAGCGCCGAGCGCGCGAGCAGGCGGCGCGGTACGAGGCGCTGCTGGAGACCATGCCGGTCGCGGTCTTCACCTACGACCGCAACGGGATCTGCACCTCCTCCCGCGGGAGCGCGCTCGTGCACTTCGGCGTCGTCGAGGACGAGCTGGTCGGTGTGAACCTGCGCGAGCTGTACCTCGACCGGCCGGAGGTCGTGGCGGCCTACGACGAGACCCTTGCCGGGAGGCCGAGCCGGACCTCGCTCGAGGTGGGGGAGCACGTCTGGGCGGGCCACTACCGGCCGCTGCGGTCGGCGGACGGCGAGGTCGAGGGCGGGATCGGCATCGCGGTGGACGTCACCCCGCAGGTGGCCGCGGAGCGCGAGCTCGCGGCCAGCGAGGCTCGCCTCTCCTCGCTGCTGCGGCACGCGCACGACGTGGCGCTGGTCGTCGACCTCAACGGCAGGATCGTGTTCGCCAGCGCATCGGCGCGCAACCGGCTGGGCTACGACGAGGCCGAGCTGTTCTGGAAGGACGCCGCTTCCTTCAACCACGCTGAGGACCGGTCTGCGGTGCGGGCCGCCTGGCGGTCGGTGCTGCAGGAGCCCGACGCGGTCGTGCGGTTCGAGTGCCGCGTCCTGCACGCGGACGGCACCTGGCGCTGGGCCGACCACGTGCTGACGAACCTCGTCGGCGACCCCGCGGTCCGGGGCATCGTCGTGAACATCACCGAGTCGACCCAGCGTCGGCGCGCGGAGGAGGAGCTGCGGCACCTGGCCGTGCGCGACCGGCTCACCGGCCTCGCCAACCGCACGCTGCTGCTCGACCGCGCGGAGCGCGCGCTGGCGGTGGGCCGCCGCACCGGCGCCGCCACCGGGCTGGTGCTGCTGGACGTGGCGCGCATGGCCGCGGTCAACGAGCGGGTCGGCCAGGCCGGCGGGGACGAGGTGCTGAGCGTGCTGGCCTCGCGGCTGCTGGCCGTCCTGCGCCCGACCGACACCGTGGCGCGGGTCGGCGGCGACGCCTTCGCCCTGCTGGCCGAGGACGTCGCTTCGGAGGAGGACCTGCGCGCCCGTGCCTCCGCGCTGGTCGAGGTCGCGGCCGACCCGGTGCTGGTCCACGGCCAGGAGCTCCAGGTGGCCCTGCAGGTCGGCACGGCGATCACCCCGGCGGCCGACGCCGGGGCGCTGCTCGCGGCCGCCGAGCGTGCGGCGCTGGTGAACCGCGTGCCCTCGCGGGTGGTGGTGGCTGCCGCTGCCGTCGGCTCGCGGCAGCACGAGGTGGAGGCGCTGCGCCGGGCGGTGCGCGACGGCGAGCTCGTGATGCACTACCAGCCGGTGGTGGAGGTGGCCACCGGCCGGCCGGTCGCGGCGGAGGCGCTGGTCCGCTGGCACCACCCCGAGCGCGGGCTGCTGTGCCCGAGCGACTTCATCCCGCTGGCCGAGGCGAGCGGGGTCATCGTCGACCTCGGCGCGTGGGTCGTGCGCGAGGTGGTCCGCCAGCTCGTGCGCTGGCAGGGCCGCGCGCTGACGCTCGGGGTGAACCTCTCGCCGCGCCAGCTGGCGGGGGAGGACCTGCTCGTGCTGGTGCGCGACCTGCTCGCCGCGAGCGGCGTTCCCGGGCACCGGCTCGTGGTCGAGGTCACCGAGAGCGCGCTGATGGACGACCCGGGCGCGACGGACGTGCTGCAGGCGCTCAGCGAGCTGGGAGTGAGCCTGGCGCTGGACGACTTCGGGACCGGCTACTCGTCCCTGACCTACCTCAAGCGCTTCCCCGTCGACAGCATCAAGATCGACCGCTCCTTCGTCGCCGGCCTCGGCCGCGACGCCGACGACGACGCGATCGTCGCCTCCGTGGTCAGCCTTGCCCGCGCCGTCGGCAAGCAGGTGGTGGCCGAGGGCGTGGAGACGGCCGCCCAGCTCGAGGTGCTGCGCAGCCTCGGCGTCGACCTGGCGCAGGGCTTCCTCTGGTCGCCCGCGCTGCCGCCGGCGGAGTTCGAGACGTGGCTCGGGCAGTCACGACCCACCACGGCGCCGGCCCGTCGCGCGCTGCCCGTCCAGGGGACGCCGGTCCTGCCGTCGAGCGGCGGCGACGACGACCGCATCCTCGAGCTGCACCGCGAAGGCGCGTCGCTGCACACCATCGCGGCCGCGCTGAACGCGGAGGGACGCCGCACCCCGGCGGGCCCGCGCTGGACGCCGAAGACCGTCGCGCGCGTCGTCGCTGCGCTGGTGCCGCCGGTCTAGGCTCGAGCCGTCCGCCGGATTAGCTCAGTGGTAGAGCAACGCACTTGTAATGCGTAGGTCGTCGGTTCAACCCCGACATCCGGCTCCACCCGTCAGCGGAGCAGGTGCCGGTCCGCCACGGCCTGCTCCAGCGCCGCGCGGGCGTCGGGGTGCGCCGCCGAGCTGATCAGGTTGCGCACCTGGACCTCGAACGGCTCGGGCGTGATGGCTGCCGCTCCCTGCTCGGTGACCACCCAGGAGTGCTGGAAGCTCGTCGCGGGCGCCTCGAGCGTCGGGACGATGGTGGAGCGGTCCGCGCGCGGGTGCCACGACGGCAGCGCGACCACGGCTTGGCCGCCGGCCGAGTGCAGCGCCCCGACGACGAAGTCGCTCTGGCCGCCGAGCCCGGAGTAGATGCGGCCGCGCACCCACGAGGCGTTCGCCTGCGCGTACAGGTCGACCTGCAGGGCGCTGTTGATGGAGGTCATCAGCGGCTGCTCGGCGATGCGCGCCGGGTCGTTCGTCGTCTCCGTGCGCTGCATCCGCAGGCGCGGGTTGCCGTCGGCCCAGGCGTACAGCTCGGGCGAGCCGAACAGGAAGGACGTCACCAGGGGCACGTCCGCGTCCAGCGCCCCGGCCTGCTCCAGGCGCAGCACGCCGTCGGAGACCATCTCGGTCCACAGCCGCAGCTGCCGCCGGGTCGCCAGCGCCGCCAGCGTGGCGTCCGGAATGCCGCCGATGCCGAGCTGCAGCGTCGAGCGGTCGGCGACCAGTCCGGCCACCCGCTCGCCGATAGCGGCCTCGACCGCACCGGGTGTGCGCGGCGCCGGGCTCGCCAGGACCTCCTGCGCCTCGACCGCGAGGTCGACCTGGTCGACCGGCAGCAGGGCGTCCCCGGTCGTCCAGGGCATGTCCGGGTTGACCTGCGCGACGACCAGGCCGCCGTTCGCCCGCGCCTGCTCGACAGCTGCCGGCAGGACGTTGACCTCGACGCCCAGCGACACGTGCCCGTCCCGCGGTGGCGAGACGTGCAGCAGCACCACGTCCGGGATGTAGGTGCGCGCGAACATCCGCGGCACCAGGCTCAGCCGCGCGGGGATGTACGACAACCGCTTGCTGCCGCGGACCCCCGGCCCCACGAACGGCGTCTCGTGCACGACGCCGTCGCGCTCGGGGACCCCCGGCTGCGCGTTGAGCATCCAGAGGCGGTAGCTGGGCAGCACCCGGTCGACCGCGTCCAGCAGCGTGCGCGGCGTCGCGAAGTTGCCCGACGCAACCACCCGCGGCCGCCGCTCGAGGTACGGGCCGAGGTGCTCGGCGAGCTGGTCGACCTCGATGACGCGCATCTGTGCGGCTCCTCCTGATGGCTGCTGGACCCGTGCTGCGCCGAAGTCAAGCGGTACGCGGCTCCGGCGCCACGCTCGTGCCCGGCGGCAGCGCCTCGACCGGCCAGCTGCGCACGTCGCCGGAGGGACGGCGCACGCGGTGCTCGGGCGCCCGCGGCTGCGAGGCGAGCAGCCGCGGCAGGTCGGTGTCGGCGATCTGCTCCGCGACGGTGCGCTGCGCCGTCTCGAGCACGAGGTGCCGGCGCGCGGTGCTCATCATGTTGCCGCCCATGACGTCGAGGTCCTCGGCCACCGGCTGGAGCAGCTCGACCTGCGTGCCGAGGGCGCGCAGGCGCCGCGCCTCCCAGCCGAG
>JAOPWK010000136.1 GCA_025965735.1 Frankiales bacterium | reverse complement strand
GCTTCCGCAAGGTCTTCAAGGTGACGAGCAACGCCCACACCCTCACCGGTGACGGCATGGGGATCGTCTACCGCAAGGGCCTCCCGCTGGAGGACATGGAGTTCTACCAGTTCCACCCGACCGGCATCTGGAAGATGGGCATCCTGCTCACCGAGGGTGCGCGCGGCGAGGGCGGCATCCTGCGCAACAAGGACGGCGAGCGCTTCATGGAGCGCTACGCCCCCACCATCAAGGACCTCGCTCCGCGCGACATGGTCGCCCGCGCCATCTACACCGAGATCCGCCAGGGCCGCGGCTGCGGGCCGGCCGGCGACCACGTCTTCCTGGACCTCACGCACCTGCCGCCGGAGCAGCTGGACGCCAAGCTCCCGGACATCACCGAGTTCGCGCGCACCTACCTCGGCATCGAGCCCTACACCGACCCGATCCCGATCCAGCCGACCGCGCACTACGCGATGGGTGGCGTGCCGACCAACATCGACGCCCAGGTGCTGCGCAACAACACCGACGTCGTCCCCGGCCTGTTCGCCGCCGGCGAGGTCGCCTGCGTCTCGGTCCACGGCGCGAACCGCCTGGGCACGAACTCCCTGCTGGACATCAACGTCTTCGGCCGGCGCGGCGGGCTGTCGGCCGCGGCGTACGCCAACTCCGTCGACTTCGTCGAGCTGCCGCCGAACCCGGAGGCCGGCACCGTCGAGCTGCTGCAGCGCCTGCGTGACGGCGGCGGCACCGAGCTGGTCGCGAAGATCCGCGGCGAGCTGCAGGAGACGATGGACGCCAACGCCTCCGTCTACCGCACCGAGGCCACCCTGAAGCAGGCCGAGGTCGACATCGCGGCGCTCAAGGAGCGCTACCTGCGCGTCGGCGTCGCCGACCGCGGCAAGCGCTACAACACCGAGCTGCTCGAGGCCGTCGAGCTGGGCTTCCTGCTCGACCTGGCCGAGGCGCTCGTCGTGTCCGCCAAGGCGCGCAACGAGTCGCGCGGCGGTCACTTCCGCGAGGACTACCCGACCCGCGACGACGTCAACTTCATGCGCCACACGATGGCGTACAAGGTGCCCGACGCGAGCGGTGCGACCACGTTCCAGTCCGACGTGCGCCTGGACTACAAGCCGGTCGTGCAGACCCGATACCAGCCGATGGAGCGCAAGTACTGATGACCGTCGTCGAAGAGCGGCCCGCCGCTGAGCAGTCGCCGGTGGCCGACCACCTGCGCGTCGTCACCATCAAGATCCGCCGCTTCGACCCCGAGGTCGACCCGGACGCGAACTGGCAGAGCTTCGAGGTGCCGGTGGAGAAGGGCGACCGCCTGCTCGACGCCCTGCACCAGATCAAGTGGTACCAGGACGGCTCGCTGACGTTCCGCCGCTCCTGCGCGCACGGCGTCTGCGGGTCCGACGCCATGCGCATCAACGGCGTGAACCGGCTGGCCTGCAAGGTGCTCGTGAAGGACCTCGGCGACGAGATCCTGGTCGAGCCCATCAAGGGGCTGCCGGTCCTCAAGGACCTCGTCGTGGACATGGAGCCGTTCTTCGAGGCGTTCCGCTCGATCAAGCCGTTCCTCATCACCGACGGCCGCGAGCCCACGCGCGAGCGCCTGCAGTCGGCCGAGGACCGCGAGCGGTTCGACGACACGACGAAGTGCATCATGTGCGCCGCCTGCACGACCTCGTGCCCGGTGTTCTGGAACGACGAGAGCTACTTCGGCCCGCAGGCCATCGTCATGGCGCACCGCTTCATCTTCGACAGCCGTGACGACGGCGCCGAGGAGCGGCTCGAGATCCTCAACGATCGCGAGGGCGTGTGGCGCTGCCGCACGACCTTCAACTGCACCGACGCCTGCCCGCGCGGCATCCAGGTCACCAAGGCCATCCAGGAAGTGAAGCGGGCGCTGATCTTCCGCCGCATCTGAGCCCTGCCGTACGAGGGCCGTCATCCCGCCGGGGTGGCGGCCCTCCGTCGTTCTGCGCCGATCATGCAGTCGTGGCACGCACCGCCCGCTCAGCGGGTGTGCCACACCTGCATGATCGGCCAAAAAGGGGGCGTGCGGGGGCGGGTGGCGCGCGTACGGTGCCAGGCACGGGCTCCTGAGGCCACCCCCGCGCGGCGCGTCGCGCAGCAACCGCGGCCTCAGGTGATCCACGAGCGTCCTCCGCGCTGAGCTCCCGCCGCGCGTCAGCCGGCGCGGCGCCAGGCGCGCACGCCCAGCACCACCAGCGCCAGGCCGAGCGCCATCGAGACGACGGCGAGCCCGACGTGCACGAGCAGGTACGCCGTCGGGCCGCCGTCGAACGCGCGGTCGTCGGTGGCGACGACCCGCACGAAGTTCGGCCAGACGAGCAGCGGCCAGCCGCCGGCGAGCACGAGCAGGGCGGCGGCCCGGCGGGAGAGCGTCACGCACCCAGTGTCGGTCACCGGCGGGACGCCGTCCCGGCGGTAGCGTCCGGCCCGTGCGCACCCGCCTGCTCGCTGCTGCTCTCGTGGGCCTGGTCGCCGGTGCAGGACCCGCCGCTGCCGGCACGGACGTCGACGGCCCCATCGGCGGTGACCGCCTCGGCAGCACCGGCGTCGTCGTCGACGAGGACGCGCCGAGGCTGCCCGAGGGCCTCACCGCCGCGAGCTGGGTCGTGGCCGACCTGGACAGCGGCAAGGTGCTCGCCGCCAAGGACCCGCACGGGAGATACGCGCCGGCCAGCACCCTCAAGACGCTGACCGCGGTCACGCTGATCCCGGTGCTGGAGCCCGACCGGAAGGTCGTCCCGACGTTCGACGACATCAACGTCGAGGGCAGCAAGGTCGGGCTCGTGGAGCGGGTCGGCTACCCGGTGTCGGAGCTGTTCAGCGCGCTGATGATGGTGTCCGGGAACGACGCCGCGAACGTGCTGGCCACGGCTGCCGGCGGTCAGCAGGCGACAGCCGCCCTGATGAACGACAAGGCGCGCAGCCTGCACGCGCTGGACACCCGCGCCGTGAACCCGCACGGTCTGGACGCCGAGGGACAGGTCAGCTCGTCGTACGACCTGGCGCTCATCGCCCGGGCCGGGATGGCGGACCCGGCCTTCGCCGGCTACGCGGCGGCCACCCGCGGCAGCGTCAGCGCACCCGGCTCCGCGCGCATCGAGATGCACACCAAGAACAAGCTGCTCAAGGGCTACGAGGGGGCGCTCGGCATCAAGAACGGCTACACGAGCCGGGCCCGCGCGAGCTTCGTCGGAGCCGCCGAGCGCGACGGGCGGCGGCTGGTCGTGACGCTGATGAAGGCCGACCCGAAGGTGTGGGCCGAGGCGGAGAAGCTGCTGGACTGGGGCTTCGCCGCAGCCGGCGACGTGGACCCGGTGGGCAAGCTCGTGGACGCGCAGGACACCGCGCAGGAGCCGGTCGAGGAGGTCACGGAGGAGCAGCTGGCCGTCGGCCCGAGCCGCTCGGACGGCTCCACCGAGGCGACCGGCCTCGGGACGACGCTCGGCGGCATGGGGCTGGCCGCGGCCGCGCTGCTCGCGGTCCGGCACCGCCCGAGGGCGCCTGCCCCT
>JAOPWK010000135.1 GCA_025965735.1 Frankiales bacterium | reverse complement strand
GCTCGGTGCTGCTCGCGCGGACCGGGGTCGAGCCCATGTTGGTCAGGCCGATCCGGGCCTCGGCGATCGACCCGTTCTCCCGCCGGACCGCCGCGGCGACGCCGACGATCGACCACGCCTGCGCGACGCGGTTGAACTTCTCGTAGTGGAAGCCCCAGGAGCCGGCGAGCTTCGGCACGCGGACCTCGACCAGGAGCTCGTCGGGCGTCATCGACGTCTCGAGGTAGTCGAGGAAGTAGTCAGCGGCGGCGATGGTGCGCCGTCCGCCGGGTCCCTCGACGACGAGCGAGGCGTCCAGGGCGACGACGACGGCCGCGAGGTCGCCTGCCGGGTCGGCGTGCGCCAGGGCCCCGCCGAAGGTGCCGCGGTGACGGACGGCCGGGTCGGCCACCGTCGCCGTCGCCTCGGCGACGAGGGCGGCGTGCTGCAGCACCAGCGGGTCGGTCATGACCTCGGAGTGCTTGGTCATGGCGCCGATGACGAGGGCGTCGCCGTCGTCGCGGACCCCGCGCATCTCACCGACCTTGCCGAGGTCGACGAGCACCGTCGGGAAGGCCAGGCGAAGCCGCAGCACCGGGATGAGCGACTGCCCGCCGGCGAGGATCTTGGCGTCCTCGCCGGCGTCGCCGAGCGCGCGGACGGCGTCGGCGACCGAGGTCGGGGCGGTGTAGTCGAACTGGGCGGGGATCACGAGCCACTCCCGGAGGTCGCGGCGGTGGAGGCTCCGCCGTAGGAGACGGTGCCCTCGGGGACCCGCAGGGTGCCGTCCTGGTGGATGGCCCGCCAGACCCGCTCGGGCGTGCACGGCATGTCGATGTTGTCGACGCCCCACGGGCGCAGCGCGTCGACGACCGCGTTGATGACAGCCGGCGTGGAGGCGATGGTGCCGGCCTCGCCGACCCCCTTCACTCCCAGGGGGTTGCTGGTGGCCGGCGTCTCGGTGCGTCCCGTCTCGAAGTGCGGCAGGTCGGGCGCGGCAGGCACGAGGTAGTCGACCAGCGAGCCAGTCGTGAGGTTGCCCTCCTCGTCGTAGACCGCCTCCTCGTACAGCGCCTGCGCGATGCCCTGTGCCAGCCCGCCGTGCACCTGGCCCTCGACGATGACCGGGTTCACGATCTTGCCGATGTCGTCGACGCAGACGTACTTCCGGATCTTCGTGAAGCCGGTCTCGGTGTCGATCTCGACGGCGCACAGGTGCGTGCCGTGCGGGTAGCTGAAGTTCTCCGGGTCGTAGACGTAGTCGCTGTCCAGCGTCGGCTCCATGCCGTCGGGCAGGTTGTGCGCGGCGAACGTCGCGAGCGCCACCTGCTGGATCGTCAGGGTCGCCTCGGGCGAGCCCTTCACCGAGAAGGTGCCCTTGGAGAACTCGACGTCGGCCTCGCTGGCCTCGAGCAGGTGCGCGGCGATGCGCGTGGCCTTCTCGATGACCTTGCCGGTCGCCTTGTGGATCGCGACGCCGCCGACGACGAGCGAGCGGGACCCGTAGGTGTCCATGCCCTTCGGGCTGGACTGGGTGTCACCAGCGATGAGCTCGACGTCCTCGAACGGCACTCCGAGCGAGTCGGCCACGATCTGGCTCCACGCGGTGTGGTGCCCCTGCCCGTGCGGGGTGGCCCCCGAGACCACCTCGACCTTGCCGGTCGGCAGCATGCGGATCTGCGCGGACTCCCAGCCGCCGGCGCCGTAGGACAGCGAGCCGAGCACGCGCGAGGGCGCCAGGCCGCACATCTCGGTGAAGGTCGAGATGCCGATGCCGAGCTGCACCGGGTCCTTGCTGTCGCGCCGGGCCTTCTGCTCGGCGCGCAGGCCGGCCATGTCGAACATCTGCTCGGCCTTCTCGGTGGCCGCCTCGTAGTTGCCCGAGTCGTAGGTCAGCCCCGCGACCATCTCGTACGGGAACTCCTCGTGCTTGATCCAGTTCTGCTTGCGCAGCTCCATCGGGTCGCGCCCGAGCTCTGCGGCCAGCTCGTCCATGATCCGCTCGATGGCGAAGGTGGCCTCGGGCCGGCCGGCGCCGCGGTAGGCGTCCGTCGGGGTCTTGGTCGTGAACACCCCGGTGCAGGTGAAGTGGTACGCCTTCATCTTGTAGATGGCCGGGAACATGAACGCGCCGAGCACCGGCACGCCCGGGGTGATGAGCTGCAGGTAGGCGCCCATGTCGGCCAGCAGCTCGACCTTCAGCCCGAGGATCGTGCCGTCCTTGGTGGCGGCGATCTCGATGTCCTGCACCTGGTCTCGGCCGTGCGTGGTCGCCTGGTAGTTCTCGCTGCGCGACTCGGTCCACTTGATCGGCCGGCCCAGCTTGCGCGCGACGACGAGTGCCAGGACCTCCTCGGCATAGACGTTGAGCTTGGCGCCGAAGCCGCCGCCCACGTCCGGCGCGACGACGCGCAGCTTGTGCTCCGGGATGCCGGTCGTGAGGGCCAGCATCACGCGCAGGATGTGCGGGATCTGGGTGGCGCTGTAGACGGTGTACTCGTCGGCGGCGGCGATGGGCGCGACCACGACGGCACGCGGCTCCATCGGTGTGGGGAGCAGGCGCTGCTGGATGAAGCGCCGCTTGACGACGACCGCGTCGTCACCGGCTGCCGCGACGGTCTCGGCGTAGTCGGCTCCGGCGCCCGGGAAGTCGAACAGGAAGCACATGTTGGTGCCTGCGCTCTGGTGCACGAGCGGCGCACCGTCGGCGAGCGCCGCCTCCATGTCGACGACGGCCGGCAGCTGGTCGTACTCCACCGCGATCGCCTCGAGCGCGTCCGCAGCGGCGTAGCGGTCACGGGCGATGACGACCGCGACGCCGTCGCCGACGTAGCGGACCTCGTCGGTGGCCAGCGGCGTGTGCACCGGCGACACCATGTCCGGGGTGACCGGCCAGGCGCACGGCATCGAGTCGCCCATGACATCGGCGAGGTCGGCGCCGCTGTAGGCCGCCAGCACCCCGGGCATCTCGAGGGCGCCGGACACGTCCACGGACAGGATGCGGGCGTGCGCCATCGGGCTGCGCAGGACGGCCATGTGCAGCAGGCCGGGCAGGGTGATGTTGTCGGTCCAGTTGGTCTGCCCGGTGAGGAGCTTGGCGTCCTCCTTGCGGCGTCGGCCGCGGCCGAGCTCGCCTCCGGCGTAGGGCTTGGACATCGCGTCGGGGTGCTCGAGGATCTCTCCGGCGACGAGGCCGGCGTCCAGCTGGTCGGTCATGCGCTGGCTCCAGCCGGCTCGGGCGCGTCCTGGAAGGAGCCGGCGATCGGCCCGTCCCCGCGCAGCTCGGAGGCCGCCGACAGCACCGACTTCACGATGTTCTGGTAGCCGGTGCAGCGGCAGAGGTTGCCCTCCAGACCGTGCCGCACCTCGTCCTCCGTGGGGTTCGGGTTGCGCTTCAGCAGGTCGACCGCCGCCATCACCATGCCGGGCGTGCAGTAGCCGCACTGCAGCCCGTGGTGCTGCTGGAAGGCCTTCTGCACCGGGTGCCACTCGGCTCCGGTCCCCTCCGGGCCGGTGGCCAGTCCCTGGATCGTCGTGATGTCCGCGCCGTCGGCCTGGACGGCCAGCACCGAGCACGACTTCACGCTGTCGCCGTCGATGAGCACCGTGCAGGAGCCGCAGTTGGAGGTGTCGCAGCCGATGGGCGTGCCCACCCGGCCGAGGCCCTCGCGCAGGTGGTGGGTGAGCAGCTTGCGTGGCTCGACGTCGTCCTCGTAGGTGACGCCGTCGACCTTCATGCGTACGCGCATCAGTACATCTCCAGGGCTCGCCGGACGTGCGGGGAGCGGCTGGCGATCGGCGGAGAGGAGGGAACGGGAGGACGGCCTTGTCGGGAACAGGGTCAGCGGATCCCGTGCGCCTCCGGACCGGAGCCGGCAGTCGCGGTGTGACGTAGGTCATGGACGTGCGTCACACCCGCAACCTAGGCGGGCGGCTGACGGGTGCGCAACCGCAGCGAGGATCAGGCCGGCACCGCGGTGGCATCGACCTCCACCAGCAGGTCTGGCTCGCCCGGCGCCACCACCGGGATGAGCGTGATCGGCTTGGTCGGGTCGCCGCCCAGCCGCTGCGCCGCACGCCCGACCCCCTCGCCCAGCGCGGCGTACTTCTTGCCGTCCCGTTCGACGGGATCGTCGACCTGGAGGACCCGGCCGCCGCGGACGCGTCGTTCGGGCGGCTCGTCGAGGCGGCCGGCCGTGCCGTCGACGCCCGCCGCTTCGCGCGCGACAGCGACCCCCTCGGCGTGGCCACCCGCTACTGGGCGGTGGGCCACGGGCTCGCCTCGCTGGGCCGTCGGTGGCGTGCTGCCGGCCGACGGGCTGCA
>JAOPWK010000092.1 GCA_025965735.1 Frankiales bacterium | reverse complement strand
AGCCCCTGCTCGTAGTACGCGTCGACCCGGCCGCACGCGACGGCGCACAGGTCCAGGGCGCCCGCCCCGACCCGCCGCAGGTCACGCACGCGGGGCAGCAGGTCCGGCAGCACCCGCGCCTGGGCGGCGCGACGTCGGGCGTCGTAGCCGAACCCGGTGGCGACCAGCGCCTGCGCCAGCTCGCCGGCCGGGTTGCACCGCAGTGGGGCGCCGTTGAGCGCCGAGCCACCGCCGCGCACTGCCGTGAACAGCTCGTCCTTGGCCGGGTCGAACACGACGCCGGCCTGCGTCACCCCGTCGACCTCCACGCCGATGCTCACGCCCCACTGCGGCAGGCCGTAGAGGTAGTTGACGGTCCCGTCGACCGGGTCGACCACCCAGCGCACGCCGGTGGTGCCGTCGTCGTCGGCGCCCTCCTCACCCAGGATCCCGTCGCCGGGCCGGGCCGCCCGGATGCCGTCGACGAGCAGCTGCTCGGCGGCGCGGTCGGCGGCGGTCACCACGTCCGTCGGCGAGGACTTGGTGTCGGAAGCGCCGAGCCCGCTGTGCATCGACAGCGCGAGAGCGCCGGCGCGGCGGGCGAGGTCCACCGCGAGGGCCAGCAGCATGGACGGGTCGGCAGCGGGCACCGGAGCAGTCTGCCCTGCCCCACCCGGTGTGGCCGGCACCACCCGCGCCTGCTAGAACGACGTTCGGTTTCGACCCCCACCCCGAGAGGAACCGCCGTGGACCTGCGCTTCAGCGAGCAGGACGAGGACTTCCGCAAGGAGCTCCGTTCCTGGCTCGACGCGAACCTGCCGTCGGAGATGCGCGAGGCCGCGTTCTGGGCCGACAAGAGCGACGACGAGTCCTTCGAGATCCGCCGGGAGTGGGAGGCCAACAAGGCCAAGGACGGCTTCGCCGGCATCGTCTGGCCGGAGGAGTACGGCGGCCGCGGCGGCACCCCGACGATGAAGGCCATCTACGACGAGGAGATGGCCAAGGCCAACGCTCCGTCGACGGTCAACCCCCTGGGCCTGGCCTTCCTCGGCCCGACCGTCATGGCGCTCGGCACCGACTATCAGAAGCGCGAGATCATCAAGCCGCTGCTGCACAACGAGGTCATCTGGTGCCAGGGCTTCTCCGAGCCGGGCGCGGGCTCCGACCTCGCGGCGCTGCAGATGAAGGCCGAGCCACAGGGCGAGGACTACCTCATCAACGGCCAGAAGATCTGGACCACCAATGCCATGCACGGCGACAAGATCTTCACCCTTGCGCGCACCTCCTCCCCCGAGGGCGGCAAGAAGCACGCCGGCATCTCGATGCTGCTCGTCGACATGCACCAGCCCGGGATCGAGGCCCGCCCGCTCAAGCAGATGACAGGCGCCAGCGAGTTCGGCGAGGTCTTCTACACCGACGCGCTGTGCAAGCAGACCGACATCCTCGGCGGCGAGGGCAACGGCTGGGCCACGGCCATGCTGCTGCTCTCCTTCGAGCGCGGCTCCTCCGCCATCGGCCAGTACACCGAGTTCCGCAAGATGTGGGAGGAGGTCACCAACGTCGCCGCGCAGGTCGAGCGCGACGGCAGGCCGGCGACCGAGGACCCGGTCCTGCGCCAGGAGCTGGCGGCTGCGCTGATCGAGCTCGAGTGCCTGAAGTACCACTCGTGGCACGTGCTCACGCAGACCTCGAACGGCAAGGACCTCGGCTTCGAGGCCTCGATGACCAAGATCATGTGGTCGGAGACGTTCCGCCGCGTCAGCGACGCGCACGAGAAGGTCGTCGGCACCGCCTTCCAGGTGCCCGAGCTCGGCCAGGGCCTGTCCATCGAGGAGCTCACGACCATGGCCATGTGGTCCCGCAGCTGCACCATCTGGGGCGGTTCCCAGCAGGTCCAGCGCACCGTCGTCGCCGAGCGCGTGCTCGGCCTCCCCCGCTAGGAGACCGAGATGCAGTTCCAGTTGACCGACGAGCAGCGCGCCCTCCAGGACGCCGTCCGCTCCTACCTGCGCGACCGCTTCAGCGCGACGCAGGTCCGCGAGTTCTACGAGCAGCCCGAGAGCGACGGGGCGCCCGCGCCGCTGTGGCAGGCGCTCGGCGAGCAGGGCTGGCTGGCCGTGCTCGTCCCCGAGGAGCAGGACGGCATCGGCCTCGGCGTCCTCGACGCGGCCGTGCTGGCGCGAGAGTTCGGCGCGGGCACCGTCCCCGGCCCGTGGCTCGGCACGGTCCTCGCCGGTGAGGCGATCCGCCTGACCGGGTCGAAGGAGCAGCAGGCCGAGCGGCTGCCCGCGCTGGCCGCCGGTGAGACCAAGGGCGCCGTCGCGCTGGTGAAGCAGGGCTCGACGCCGGTGCCCACGAGCGCCCCCGCCACCTCCTCCGGCGGCACGCTGTCCGGCAGCCTCGGCCTGGTCGAGTACCCGGAGCTGGCCGACGTCCTCGTCGTCGCCGCGCAGGACGGGCTCTACCTGATCGACCCGAAGGGCGCCGGCGTCACCGTCACGCCCACGACGGCGCTGGACCGGACGGTCCGCCTCGGCACCGTCACGCTGGACGGCGCCGCCGGCGAGAGGCTCGAGGGCAGCACCCCCGAGCTGGTCCAGCGGCTGCTCGACACCGCGGCCGTGCTGGTGGCCAACGACCTCGTCGGTATCGCCCGCCGGGCGCTGGTCGACACGGTGGAGTACGACAAGACGCGCGTGCAGTTCGGCAAGCCGGTGGGCTCCTTCCAGGCCATCAAGCACGACCTGGCCGACCTGCACATCGCCATCACCTTCGCCGAGCACGCAGCGACCTACGCCGCCTACGCGCTGGACGAGCAGCGGCCGGACGCGCAGCTCGCGGCCTCCATCGCCAAGGCCAAGGCCTCCGACGCGGCCGACACCGCGACCGCGGCGATGATCCAGTACCACGGCGGCATCGGCTACACGTGGGAGCACCACGCGCACTTCTACTTCAAGCGCTGCAAGCGCCTGCAGGCCTCGTACGGCGACGCCGCGCAGCACCGAGAGCGGATCGCGCAGCTGGTCATCGACGCCCCCGGCACGCAGGACGAGGTCACCGGCGTGAACCCCGGCGGGTCCTCCGGCGTGCAGGGCTCCGGCGTCGCGGCAGGCGCAGCCGCTTCATGAGCGTCGCCCTGATCACGGGCGGCGCGAGCGGCTTCGGCAAGGAGGTCGCGCGCCAGCTCGTCCGGCGCGGTGACTCGGTCGTGCTCTGCGACGTCGACGACGCGGGCGGGCAGGCGGTGGCCGACGAGCTCGGCGCGACCTACCTGCACTGCGACGTCTCCGACTACGACCAGGTGGTCGCGACGACGAGGGCTGCCGAGGAGGTGCACGGCGGGCTGGACCTGGTGTTCCTCAACGCCGGCATCTCGACCGGCTGCGGCATCGGCGACGACTTCGACCTCGAGAAGTACAAGCGGGCCAACGGCATCAACCTCGACGGCGTCGTCTACGGCGCGCACGCGGCCATCCCCGCGCTGCGCCGCCGGGGCGGCGGCGCGATCGTCGCGACGGCGTCCATGGCCGGCCTGACCGGCACCCCGTTCGACCCGGTCTACGGCGCGAACAAGCACGCCGTCGTCGGCCTGGTGCGTGCGCTCGGTCCGGCTCTCGCACCGGACGGCATCAAGGTCAACGCCTTCTGCCCGGGCTTCGCCGAGACGAAGATCATCACGGACATCAAGTCGACGCTGCAGGCCAGCGGAGTGCCGATCATCCCCGTGGAGGTGGCCGGCGACGCGGTGCTGCAGGCCTTCGACACCGCCGAGACCGGGCAGGCGTTCCTGCTGCAGGCCGGCCGCGACGTGATGGTCTACAAGTTCCGCGGGATCCCCGGGCCGCTGGACGACAGCGGGCAGCCGGCACGCCCGGCCGACC
This sequence comes from Frankiales bacterium, assembly GCA_025965735.1. GTDB lineage: Bacteria > Actinomycetota > Actinomycetes > Mycobacteriales > SCTD01 > SCTD01. The sequence continues at coordinate 4,656 of JAOPWK010000092.1, read as the reverse complement.
CCACCGGCATCCCCACCGGCATGGCGGAGCCCCCGCCCGCCGGCTGAGGAACGGCAGCCCGCCGACCACCTCGGCGCCCGACGGGGCCAGGCCCTGCGCGGCCGACGAGCTGCCGTTCGCCGATGACCCGGGCGTTCTCGACCTCGTCGTCGGTCGGCCCCTGCGTGGCGTTCGGGACGTTGGGCGACACGTCACCGGCGTTGGTCTGCGCGAACGCCGCACCAACGGCGCCTCGGCCTCCCAGGCGCGCGCGGTAGCCCTTGTTGTCGCCGCTGATGAGCAGGTTGCGGTTCGTGAGGCTGGTGCCGTGCGTGGCGAAGCAGTTCACGACGCCGACGACCCGGCCCTCGCGCTCCAGGCGGAGCAGGGTCGTCGCCGGGTCGATGCCGTCGGGGTGGCCGCGGTCGGGGTTGCGCTCGAAGGCCTGCGGTGACCGGTTGACGCTGGCGTCGTGCAGCTCGCCCTGCGACAGGACCAGCCGTCCGGGTGCGAGCTCCGCGAGCGCCTGCTCGACGGCGGCGACGACGGCGGCCAGCGTGTGCTGACGGAGCCCGCCGTTGGTCGTGTTGTACATCTTGTAGCGCGTGTCCTGCACCGCGAACGCCCGGGACCGCTGGCGCAGGTGGACCGGCTGTGCGCTGGAAGCGCATCCCGTAGCCCATCATCCCGGCGCCCCAGGGCTCCCCGGTCACGTCCGCGCCGCCGACGCCGACCAGCCAGGGCGCGCCCGAAGCCGCCATGAGCCGGACGCTCTACCCGATCCGCTGCAACGACGCCGGCGACAGCTCCGAGGTGCTGCTGTGCCCGGCCAGGCCGGCCTGCAGGTCCAGGTCAGCGAGGAACGAGCGCAGCACGTGGTGCACGCCCTGCTCGCCGCCGAGCGCGAGGCCGTGCACCCACGGGCGGCCGAGCAGCACGGCGGAGGCGCCGAGGGCGAGCGCCTTGCAGGCGTCGGCGCCGGTGCGGATGCCGCTGTCGAACAGCACCGGCAGGTCGCCCGCCGCCTCCACGACGCCGGGCAGCGCGTCGAGCGAGCCGATGGCGCCGTCCACCTGGCGGCCGCCGTGGTTGCTGCACACGATGGCCTGCACGCCGATCTCGCGGGCCTTGCGCACGTCGTCGGGGTGCTGGATCCCCTTGAGCACCAGCGGGAGCGAGGTGTGGTCGCGGAGGAACGCGATGTCGTCCCAGGTCAGCGTCGGGTTGTTGAACAGCCCGACGAACTTGAGCACCGCCGGGCCCTCGTCCTCCTCCGGCGTCTTGTCCAGCCCCTGCCGGAACACCGGGTCGGAGAAGTAGTTGGCGACGCCCTGCGCCTTCAGGAACGGCAGGTACGCCTGGGACAGGTCGCGCGGCCGCCAGCCGAGCTGCCAGGTGTCCAGCGTGACGACGACCGCCTCGTACTGCGCGGCCTCGGCACGGCGCACGAAGGAGGCGGCCAGGTCGCGGTCGGCGGGCCAGTAGAGCTGGTACCAGCGGGAGGCGTCCGGCGCCTGCGCGGCGACGTCCTCGATGGTGTTGGACGAGGCGGTGGACACGATCATCGTGAGCCCGGCCGCGGCAGCGGCGCGCGCGACGGCGAGCTCGGCCTCGGGGTGCACGATCTCGAGCACGCCCACCGGCGCGAGCATCACCGGCGCCGGCATGGTGGTGCCGAGGACGGTCGTCTGGTGCGTGCGCTGCGCCGGGATGCCGCGCAGCATCCGGGGCACGAGCCGCCACCGGTCGAACGCCTCGCGGTTGGCCCGCATGGTGTCCTCGCCGCCGGCTCCACCCGCGACGTAGCCGACCGCGCCGGGCGTCATCGCCTCGTACGCCGCGGCTTCGGTCTCCCGCCAGCCGAACGGCTGGGTCGGCTGCTCCCCGAACAGCCCCTTGAGGTAGACCTCGTTCTGGAAGTCGGCGTAGCTCATGGCGCCGTTCCTACCTCAGGCAGGAGATCTCGTGGCGGTCGACCCGCGCGGTGCGGACCTCAAGCGGTACCTCGCGGAGGACCCCGGCGGACCAGTCGTGATGCTGAACCTGCTGCGCTTCAAGGCCGACGGCGGGCGCGAGCGCTACCTCGAGTACGTCGAGCACTTCCGGCGCACCGCAGCCCCGCACGGCGCCGAGGTCCTCTACGTCGGCGACGGCTCGACCGCGCTGGTCGCCGAGCCGGGGCAGTCGTGGGACGCCGTGCTGCTGGTGCGCTACCCGAGCCGGCAGGCGTTCAGCGACATGGTGCGCGACCCGGAGTACGGCACAGGGACGCACCTGCGCACCGAGGCGCTGGAGGAAGCGGTCCTGCAGGCGACGAGCGAGTGGAGGACGGCGTGAGGGCGTGGCAGGTGCACGAGCTGGGCGAGCCGCAGGACGTGCTGCGCCTGGAGGACGTCCCGGAGCCCGAGGCCGGTCCGGGGATGCTGCGGCTGAAGGTGGACGCCGTCGCGCTGAACTTCCCGGACGTGCTGCTGTGCCGGGGGATGTACCAGGAGAAGCCCGAGCTGCCGTTCACGCCGGGGCTCGAGGTCTGCGGCACGGTGCTGGACGGGCCACGAGCGGGCGAGCGGGTGCTGGCCGGGCCGGGGCTGCCGCGCGGCGGGATGGCCGAGCAGGTCGTCGTGCCCGAGGCCGCGGCGCACGCCGTGCCGGACGACATGCCGGCCGCCAAGGCCGCCAGCATGCTCATCACCTACCAGACCGGACACGTCGGGCTGCACCGGCGGGCGCAGCTGAAGGAGGGCGAGACGCTGCTGGTGCACGCCGGCGCGGGCGGCGTCGGCAGCGCCGCCATCCAGCTCGGCAAGGCCGCCGGTGCGCGGGTCATCGCCACGGCGGGCGGTCCGGAGAAGGTCCAGGTCTGCAAGGACCTCGGCGCGGACGTCGCGATCGACTACAGCAGCGAGGACTTCGTGGCGATCGTCAAGGACGTCACGGCCGGCCGCGGCGCGGACGTCATCTACGACTCGGTCGGTGGCGACACGTTCGACAAGAGCCGCACGTGCATCGCCTTCGAGGGGCGGATCGTCGTCGTGGGGTTCGCCGGCGGGCGGATCGCCGATGCCCCGACCAACCACGCGCTGGTCAAGAACTACTCGGTCGTGGGGCTGCACTGGGGGCTCTACCGCCACTACGAGCCGCAGATCTTCGTGGACACGCACGCTGCGCTGGTCGACCTGTGGAGCCGCCGCGAAGTCGATCCGCTGGTCGGCGCCGAGCTGCCGCTCGAGCAGGCACCTGCTGCCCTGGCCCGCCTGGGCGACCGCGGCACCATCGGCAAGGTCGTGCTGCTGCCCTGAGGCAGGGAAAGGGCGCCGCGCGTCGAACCTCCACGGCATGCGACCCAGCCTCCGCCGCCCGCTGCTCGCCGCCGTCGTCGCGGCCGTGGCAGCCACCGCCGTCCTGCCGTCGTACGCCCAGCCGACCCGCGGCCCTGCCTGCACCGGCAATCCCGCGACGGTGGCCCGCGCCGACCTGAAGGTCGACGGGCAGACCGCGCCGGCGCTGGTCGCCCTGCCGCGCAAGAAGCCGCGCGGGATCGTGGTGTTCGACCACGGCTACGGCCACACGATGGAGAGCTGGCGCGAGCACCTCACCCGTACGGCGAGCCGCCTGGGCGTCATCGCGATCGCGCCCAACTACCGCGGCCAGCTCGTCCCGCCCGCCGGCAAGAAGGTCTCCAGCCGCGGCTGGCGCGTCGCCGAGGGCGCGGCGGACTCCATCGCCTACGCCCAGCACTTCGAGAAGCGGTGCAGGCCGGGCGGCACCAACGTCGTCTACGGCGTCAGCATGGGCGGCAACACCAGCGGCCTGGTCGTCGCCGCGCAGCCGAAGCGCGCGGGCGGCAGCCCGCTGTTCGACTACTGGGTCGCGGTCGAGCCGGCGGTCAACGTCAGCCAGACCTACCTCGGCGCCAGCGTCCTCGCGCCGGCCAACGAGTTCGCCTCTAACGCGGTCGCCGACATCGAGGAGGCGTTCGGCGGCACCATCGCAGAGGTGCCGGACGTCTACGCCGAGCGCACGGTGGTCAACCGGACGGACGACATCGCCGCCGCCGGGCTGAAGGGCGTCTACGTCGTGCACGGCCTGGTCGACGGCCTGGTGACCTCCAACCAGAGCCGCGAGCTGCAGAGCCTGCTGCGGGCGCGCGGGGTGCCGCTGGACATGTGGACCGCCGTCACGCGCAAGGAGGGCACCGAGCCGGGCACCACCGCGGACGGCTACCTCCCCACCGGGCTGGAGTCCCCCTTCGCCGGCCACGCCAGCGAGACCAGCACCACGCACGTCGTCGGCGTCGCCGGCTTCGCCGCGCTGGACCGCATCTACGACCGCGTCGCCTTCACCTGCGGCGAGGCGGTCTACGACGGCACCCTCGACGAGACCGTGCGCACGGAGTCGACCGGCTGCTGACAGGCTGACGGCATGACCACGGCCGTCGTCCTCGGTGCGGGCGGCCTGGTGGGCCAGGCCTTCCACCTCGGCGTGCTGGTCGCGCTGCAGGAGGCGACCGGCTTCGACGCCCGTCAGGCCCAGACGCTGGTCGGCACCTCCGCCGGCTCGCTGGTGGCCGCCGGGCTCGCCGGCGGCCTCTCGGCGGCCGACCTGCGGGCGGAGGTGCTCGGGGATCCGCTGTCGGCCGAGGGCCGCCGCATCCGCGGGACCCGCCCCACGACGCTG
>JAOPWK010000085.1 GCA_025965735.1 Frankiales bacterium | reverse complement strand
ACCTGCGGCCGGAGACCGCGCAGGGCATCTTCATCAACTACGCGAACGTGCAGCAGAGCGCGCGCAAGAAGCCGCCGTTCGGCATCGGCCAGATCGGCAAGAGCTTCCGCAACGAGATCACGCCCGGAAACTTCATCTTCCGCACCCGCGAGTTCGAGCAGATGGAGATGGAGTTCTTCGTCCAGCCCGGGACGGACGAGGAGTGGCACCAGAAGTGGATCGACGAGCGCTTCGCCTGGTACGTCGACCTCGGCATCGACCCGGCCAAGCTGCGCCAGTTCGAGCACCCGAAGGAGAAGCTCAGCCACTACTCCAAGCGCACCGTCGACATCGAGTACGAGTTCGGCTTCACCGGCTCGCAGTGGGGTGAGCTCGAGGGCATCGCCAACCGCGGCGACTACGACCTCACGGTGCACAGCAAGGCCTCCGGAGTCGCGCTGGACTTCTTCGAGCAGGAGAGCGGCGAGCGCTGGACGCCGTACGTCATCGAGCCCGCAGCCGGGGTCGACCGCTGCGCGCTGACCTTCCTGCTGGACGCCTACACGGAGGACGAGGCCCCGAACGCCAAGGGCGGTGTCGACAAGCGCGTCGTGCTCAAGCTCGACCCGCGGCTCGCCCCGCTCAAGGCGGCCGTGCTGCCGCTGTCCCGCAACGCCGACCTGTCGCCGGTGGCCCGCGACCTGGCCGCGAAGCTGCGCCGCGAGTGGAACGTCGACTTCGACGACGCCGGCGCGATCGGCCGCCGCTACCGCCGCCAGGACGAGGTCGGCACGCCGTACTGCGTCACCGTCGACTTCGAGACCCTCGAGGACCAGGCGGTGACGATCCGCGAGCGCGACGCGATGACGCAGGAGCGGGTCTCGCTGGACCAGGTCCCGCGCTACCTGCACGACAAGCTCGGCCCGCTGTAGTGCGCACGCTGGTCGTCGACCACCCGCTGGTCGCGCACAAGCTGACCGCGCTGCGCGACGAGCGGACCGACTCGCCGACCTTCCGCCGGCTGGCCGACGAGCTGGTGACGCTGCTGGCGTACGAGGCGACGCGGTCGGTGGCGGTGGAGCCGGTCGAGGTGACGACGCCGGTGGCGGTGGCCACAGGCGTCCGGCTCGCGAAGCCGCTGCCGCTCGTGGTGCCGGTCCTGCGCGCCGGTCTCGGGATGCTCGACGGCATGACCCGGCTGCTGCCGACGGCCGAGGTCGGCTTCCTCGGCATGCTGCGCGACGAGACCTCGCTGCTCGCGACGGCGTACGCCAACCGGCTGCCCGAGGACCTGTCCGGCCGCGAGGTCTTCGTGCTCGACCCGATGCTCGCCACCGGCGGGACGCTGGTCACGACGTTCGAGCTGCTCGTGGAGCGCGGCGCCCGAAGCATCACCGCGATCTGCCTGCTGGCCGCGCCGGAGGGCATCGCGACCGTCGAGGCGCGCTTCCCGGGCCAGGGCGTCACCCTCGTCTGCGCCGGCGTCGACGAGCGGCTGAACGAGAAGGGCTACATCCACCCCGGGCTGGGCGACGCGGGCGACCGGCTCTACGGCGTCGTCTGAGTTGTTCGCCGAAGCGGTCGTCGCCTTCGTCCTGCAGGACCCGCGGATCAGCGAGTCCAGCGGCCTGGCCTCGGCCACCTCGCCGGGGATCGTCTACACGCACAACGACTCGGGGGACGAGGCGCGCTTCTTCGCGGTCGACACCTCGACGGGCCGCACCCGCACCGTCTACGCGCTGCCGGACGTGCAGGCGCGCGACTGGGAGGACATGGCGCGCGGACCGGACGAGGACGGCGTCAGCAGCCTGTGGCTCGGCGACATCGGCGACAACAACGCCCGTCGCGACCTCGGCCTGCTCGTCCACCGGGTGCGCGAGCCGGAGCCGACCTCGCGGGAGCGGGTGACGACGGAGCCGCCGACCAGCTTCCGGCTGCGCTACCCGGACGGGCCGGGTGACGCCGAGGCGCTGCTCGTGCACCCGCGCACCGGGCGCCTGTACGTCGTGACCAAGCCGCTGTCCGGCGGCGCGCTCGTCTACGCCGCGCCGACCACGCTGGACCCGGATGGCCCGAACGTGCTGGAGAGGGTCGGGTCGGTCCGGCTCGAGCCGACCGGCACCCCCGGCGGGCCCGGCATCGGCGGGCTCGCCCAGCTCCTCGTGACGGCCGGCGACATCGCGCCGAACGGCTCCCACGTCGCGCTGCGCACCTACACCGACCTCTACGAGTGGGAGGTCGAGGGCGACGACGTGGCAGGGGCCTTCGCCGGCAAGCCGACCGTGACGGCGCTGCCGGAGAGCCGGCAGGGGGAGGGGCTGGCCTACACCGCCGACGGCAGCGCCGTCCTGCTGAGCACCGAGGGCGCCGGCACGCCGGTGCACCGGGTTCCCGTGGCGCGTGCGGAGCTCGCCGAGGAGGCGCCGCCGGTGGACCGGCTCGCCCCGTCCAGCCGGGTCCCGTACGTCGTCGGCGGGGGACTGCTGCTCGCGCTGCTGCTCGTCGTCCGGGGCGCCGTGCGTCGGCGGCGGTACACCCGCCGGTAACCTGCTCCGACCCGTCCCGCGGCCGAGGAGCAAAGCCCCATGACGAAGTACGTCTACGACTTCGCCGAGGGCGGCAAGGACATGAAGGACCTGCTCGGCGGCAAGGGGGCCAACCTCGCCGAGATGACGGTCCTCGGCCTGCCGGTCCCGCCCGGGTTCGTGATCACCACCGAGGCCTGCACGACCTACCTGCAGACCGGCGAGGTGCCGGTCGAGCTGGCCGCGGAGGTCGACGAGCACCTGGCCGCCCTGGAGGCGGCGATGGGCAAGCGGCTCGGCGACGCGCAGGACCCGCTGCTGGTCAGCGTCCGCTCCGGCGCGAAGTTCTCCATGCCCGGGATGATGGACACGGTCCTCAACATCGGGCTCAACGACCAGAGCGTCGCGGGGCTGGCGCAGCAGGCCGGCAGCGACCGGTTCGCCTGGGACTCCTACCGGCGGCTGCTGCAGATGTTCGGCAAGACGGTGCTCGGCGTCGACGGCGAGCTGTTCGAGCACGAGCTCGACGCGGCCAAGAAGGCGAAGGGCACCAGGCACGACCTCGACCTCGACGCCGCCGACCTCGAGGCGCTGGTGCGCCGGTTCCAGCAGATCGTGCAGGAGCAGACCGGCGCCCCGTTCCCGCAGGAGCCGCGCGCCCAGATGGACCTCGCGGTGCGGGCCGTCTTCGACAGCTGGAACACCGACCGGGCCAAGCTCTACCGGCGCCAGGAGCGGATCCCGTCCGACCTCGGTACCGCCGTCAACGTCTGCTCCATGGTCTTCGGCAACCTCGGCATGGACTCCGGCACCGGCGTCTGCTTCACCCGCGACCCCGGCAGCGGCGCGCAGGGCCTCTACGGCGACTACCTGCAGAACGCGCAGGGCGAGGACGTCGTCGCCGGCATCCGCAACACGATGCCGCTGCAGGACCTCGAGCAGCTCGACCCGGCCTGCTTTGCCGAGCTGCTCGGCATCATGGAGCGGCTGGAGAAGCACTACCGCGACCTGTGCGACATCGAGTTCACGATCGAGCGCGGCAAGCTCTGGATGCTGCAGACCCGCGTCGGCAAGCGCACCGCCGGTGCCGCCTTCCGCATCGCGACGCAGCTGGTGGACGAGGGCCTCATCACGATGGACGAGGCGCTGCAGCGGGTGACCGGCGCCCAGCTCGCGCAGCTGATGTTCCCGAAGTTCGGGTCCACCGACGACGCCGTCTCCCTGACCAGCGGCATGGGGGCGAGCCCGGGTGCGGCCGTCGGCAAGGCGGTCTTCGACAGCGACGAGGCCGTGCGGCAGGCCGCCCGCGGCGAGGCCGTCATCCTGGTGCGCCGCGAGACCACGCCCGACGACCTGGCCGGGATGATCGCCGCGCAGGGCATCCTCACCGCCCGCGGCGGCAAGACCAGCCACGCCGCCGTCGTGGCGCGCGGCATGGGCAAGACGTGCGTCTGCGGCGCGGAGGAGCTCGAGGTCGACGCGCACGCGCGCACCATCACGGTCGGGGACGTCGTCGTGCGCGAGGGCGACGTGCTGTCGATCGACGGCACCTCGGGCGCCGTCTTCCTCGGCGAGGTCGCGGTCATCCCGAGCCCGATCGTGCAGTTCTTCGAGGGCGAGCGCGCCGTCGCCGACGGCGACGACCTCGTGCAGGCGGCGAAGCGGCTGATGGCGCACGCCGACGCGACCCGCGTGCTGGGCGTCCGCACCAACGCCGACACCCCTGAGGACGCCGAGCGCGCCCGCCGCTTCGGCGCGCAGGGCATCGGCCTGTGCCGGACCGAGCACATGTTCCTCGGCGAGCGCCGCCAGATGGTCGAGGACCTGGTGCTGGCCGACTCGCCGGAGGAGCAGCAGGCAGCGCTCGCGGCGCTGCTCCCGCTGCAGCGGCAGGACTTCGAGGGGATCCTGCGCGCCATGGACGGCCTGCCGGTGACGGTGCGCCTGCTGGACCCGCCGCTGCACGAGTTCCTGCCCGACTTCGTCGAGCTGCAGGTCGAGGTGGCCGTCGCGGAGGCGACCGGGCAGCCTGTCGACGAGAAGCAGCAGAAGCTGCTGGAGCACGTCCGGCGGCTGCACGAGTCCAACCCGATGATCGGCCTGCGCGGGGTCCGGCTCGGCCTGGTCATCCCCGGGCTGTTCGCGGTGCAGGTGCGCGCGCTGGCCGAGGCCGCCGCGACGCTGCTGGCCGAGGGGCTCGACCCGCGGCCCGAGGTGATGGTGCCGCTGGTGTCGGCCGTGCAGGAGCTGGAGATCGTGCGCGAGGAGGCCGAGCAGGTCGTGCGCGAGGTCGCCGAGCAGACCGGTCAGGACGTGCACGCGCTGATCGGCACGATGATCGAGATCCCGCGCGCGGCGCTGACCGCAGGGGCGATCGCCGAGTCCGCGGACTTCTTCTCCTTCGGCACCAACGACCTCACGCAGATGGGCTACGGCTTCAGCCGCGACGACGTCGAGACCTCCTTCTTCAGCCAGTACCTCGAGCTGGGGGTCTTCGGCGTGAGCCCCTTCGAGTCGATCGACCGGGCGGGCATCGGCCGCCTGGTGCGCATCGCCGTGGAGGAGGGCCGCGCCGCGAAGCCGGGCCTGAAGATCGGTGTGTGCGGCGAGCACGGCGGGGACCCTGACAGCGTGCACTTCTTCGCCGAGGCCGGCCTCGACTACGTCTCCTGCTCGCCGTTCCGCGTGCCCGTGGCCCGGCTCGAGGCCGGGCGCGCCGCGCTGACGCTCGACAGCAGCGACACCCGCTAGGTGCTGTTCGCCTTCCGCTGGGTCCGACGCCTGGTCACGGCCCTCGTCCTCGGCGTCCTGCTCGTGCTGCTCGGCACGGCCGCGTCCGTCTGGTGGACCGCCCGCCAGGACGACCGGCCCGAGAGCGACGTCATCGTGGTGCTCGGCGCCGCGCAGTTCGACGGCCGGCCCAGCTCGGTCTTCAAGGCCCGGCTCCAGCACGCCCGCGAGCTGTACGAGGACGGCGTCGCGCCGGTCGTCGTCACCGTCGGCGGCGGCCGGCCAGGAGACCGCACCACCGAGGCGGAGGCCGGTGCGGCGTTCCTGCGCGAGCGGGACGTCGACGTGCTGGCCGTGCCCGAGGGCCGCAACACGCTGCAGAGCATGCGGGCGGTCGAGCAGCTGATGCAGCAGGAGGGCTGGGAGACGGCCGTCCTGGT
>JAOPWK010000348.1 GCA_025965735.1 Frankiales bacterium | reverse complement strand
AGCAACCTGGTGGAGAGCGCCTTCCTGCAGCAGAACAGCCTGCTCGCCGTGCTCCTCGTCTGCGCCGCGGCGGCACGTACGGGCGCATCGCGCGGCGCCTCTCGCCCCGAGCCGGACTCGGCGGCGGCTGCGTGAGCGGCCGCGCCCGGTCGACGGCGTGGGCCGGCCTCGGCCAGGTCAGCGCGCTGGTGGCGGGCCTGGCAAACCTGCTGCTGCTCGCGCGGCTGGTGGGGCCGCAGGACTACGGGGTCGTCGCGGCGACCTGGGCCGTGGTGCTGACCGCCGGCCCGGTCGCGCTGATCGGGGCGGAGCGGCTCGTGGTGCGCGACGTGACCCGGGCGGCCGGGGGGCCGGAGGACGGGGTGCGGGCCGCGGTCGGCGCCGCGCTGCTCGTGACCTGCCTGGGTTCCGCGGTCGCCCTGGTCGTGCTCGCGCTGCTGCAGCCCCTGCTGCTGCCGCAGGTGCCCGCTGAGCTGCTGCTCTGCCTGGCGCTCGCCGACATCGCCGGCCTCGGGGTGGCAACCTGCGCGTCCTCGCTGCTCTTCAGCCTCGGACGCAGCCGGGCCGCGGGGCTGTCGGTCGCAGGAGCCGCCGCGGCCAAGATCGTCGCCGTCGTCCTGTTCGCCGTCGTCGACGGCGAGGACGTGCTGGTCTGGGGTCGGCTCTACGCCGTGAGCGCGCTGCTCGCCGCTGTGCTCCAGGCGGCGGCCATCGTCCGCCACACGGGTCGGCCCACGCTGCGCGGGCTCGGACTGCGCCGCCGTCTGCGCGACGGCGCTCCGCACAGCGGCAACAACGCCGCGCTCGTCGTGCTGAACGACGCCGACAAGGTGCTGCTCGTGCGCGAGGGCTACGGCGTCGAGGCGGGCCACTACAGCGTCGCCTACCGGCTGGCCAGCATCGCGTCCCTCCCCCTGCTCGCGGTCCTGCAGGTCACCTTCAGGCGCTTCTACGAGCACGGCCGGGATGGCGGCCTGGTGGCCACGGCGGCGTACGCGCGGCGAATGGCCCTCCCCCTGGCGGGCGTGGCTGCGCTCGCAGGCACCGGGCTCGCCGTCACGGCGCCGCTGATCCCGCTCCTGGTCGGCGAGCAGTACCGCCCGTCGGTCCTGCTGCTGATGCTGCTCGCGCCACTGCCGTTCCTCAGGGTGCTGCAGTCGCTGGCCTCCGACGCCCTGACAGGGGCAGACCGCCAGGGCACGCGGACCGCGATCGTGGTGGCCTGCGCCGCGGTGAACCTCGGGCTCCTGCTGCTGCTGCTCCCGGGCGGCGGTACCGGGGCGGCGATCCTGGCCACCCTGGTCGCCGAGTCGCTGTACGTCGTGCTGGCGGTGGTGGCGGTCCGACGCGGGCTGCGCGAGCCGGACGCCGCCGCTGGGGTGGGTCGCTGACGTGTGCGGCATCGCCGGACTGATCGGCCGGCTGGACGAACGCGCCGCGTTCGCGGTCGACGCCATGTCGTGCGCGCTGGAGCATCGCGGTCCGGACGGGGCGGCCGTCTGGACCAGCGAGCCGGACGGTGACGGCTGGGGGTGCGTGCTGGGGCACCGCCGGCTCAGCGTCCTGGACCTGACCAGCGCCGCCGACCAGCCCATGACCTCGCCGGTGACCGGGCGCACGCTGGTCTACAACGGCGAGCTGTACGACTACCGTCGCCTGGGGGCGGAGCTGAGCGCCGCCGGCGAGGTGCTCCGCTCCACCGGGGACACCGAGGTGGTGTTGCGCCTGCTGGACCGCGAGGGCGTCGAGGCGCTGCCCCGCCTCCGCGGGATGTTCGCGCTGGCGGCCTGGGACCCGACGACCCGATCGCTCCTGCTCGCCCGCGACCCGCTCGGCATCAAGCCGCTCTACGTGGCCGTGAACCCCGATCGCCAGGGCGACTGGTCGCTGGCCTTCGCCAGCGAGCTGCGCGCACTGCTGCGCTCCGGCCTGGTCCCCCCTCGCCTGGACCCGGCCGCGGTGGCGTCCGTGGTCTGGAACGGCTTCGTCACCGGTCCTGGGACCGCGATCCGGGGCGTCCGGCAGCTCGACGCGGGGGCGTGGCGCAGGGTGCACCACGGCCGCAACGGCCTGCAGGAGCACCAGGAGCGGTTCTGGTCGCCGTCGCCTCGCGGTACCCGCCCGCCCTCGACCCTCGACGACGTGGCCGCCGCGCTCCGGGACTCCGTCGCTCAGCACCTGGTCAGCGACGTCCCGCTCGGCGTCTTCCTCTCGAGCGGCGTCGACTCCTCAGCGGTCGCCAACCTCGCGCAGGCAGCCTTGGACCGCCCGCTGCGCACCTTCACGCTGGTCTTCGAGGAGCAGGAGCACAGCGAGGGCCCCGATGCGGCCGCCATCGCCGCCGCCATCGGCACCGACCACACCGAGATCACGCTGACCTCGCAGGACTTCCGTGACGGTCTGCAGCGGGCCGTCGCGGCCCTGGACTCCCCGACCTTCGACGGGCTGAACTCGCTGCACATGTCGCGCGCGGTCAAGGACGCTGGGCTGACCGTCGCTCTCGTCGGGACCGGTGGTGACGAGCTGTTCGGCGGCTACACCACGTTCCGCGACCTGCCTCGGCTGCAGCAGGGCGCATCGTGGCTACCGTCCCCCGTGCGTCGTGCAGCTGCCCGTGCTGCCGCCGGCCTGTTGGCGCGTGGAGCACGCGGTGAGGTCCCGCCGCAGACGCGGTGGGCCAAGCTGCCCCAGCTGCTGCGGTCGGCCGACGACCTGCTCGCGTTGTACCAGCTGAGCTACGCCCTCTTCCTGCCCGCGCAGCAGCGGGCGCTGCTCCGTGACGGGGTCCCTCTGCTCGTCGACGGCCTGGACCCCTCCCTTGGGAGCAGCCTGCGCGCCGACATCGCCGGTCTCCCGGCGCTGCCGGCCCTGTCGCGCCTCGAGCAGCGGCTCTTCCTGGGCGAGCGGCTGCTGCGCGACAGCGACGCCGTGGCCATGTCGGTGTCGCTGGAGCTCCGTCTGCCCCTGGTGGACGCGCGGCTGACCGAGGTCGTCGAGGGGCTGCCCGACGCGCTCCGCTACGCCCCGGTGGGCCGCAAGCAGGTGCTGCGCGACGCGGGCCTGTCGGGACTGGACGCCGAGCTGCTGGAGCGGCCCAAGCGCGGGTTCGTCCTGCCTTACGACCGGTGGCTGCGCGGCCCGCTCGGCAGTCAGGTGGCCGAGCTGCTGCACGACCGGGCCGCGGTGGAGCGGGCCGGGCTCGACCCGGCGGCCGTGGCTGCCCTGTGGAGGGCCTACGCCGATGGCGCTCCCGGCCTGTACTGGAGCCGGGTCTGGGCGCTGTACGTGCTGGTGGCATGGAGTCACCAGCACGGCGTCCACATCTGAACAATTGGGGCGCAGGATGCCCACCCTGGTCGCTCTCCGTGACGGTTTCACCCGATCGGCCTAATGAGAACCGCACCAGGAGGACGAAGGACAAGGCGTCAGCACGAAGCAGGGACCGGTCGAACAGGCAAACCCGTCGCGAGACGGGGACGCAAAGCCACGGAGCTCTCCGAGCCAGCCAGGCTACCGAAACCGGTCGGTCCCGTGAGCAGATCCGGGACCCGACATGCGTGCGCACACCTCCCTCCGCAAGGCGGCTCTGGCCAGCGTCGGCAGCCTGACCCTGGGCCTGCTGGTCCCGCTCCTGGCAGCGGAACCTGCCGACGCCGCAACCCGGTGCCGCCCCACGACGGTCGCGAACCGCGTGGCGTGTCGGCAGCCGCAGCTGCGGACCGCCGCCAGCAGCGTCCGCACCGCCACCGGCGCTGTCGCGACCGCGCCGGTCGTCGCTGCACCGGTCACGGTCGTCGCTGCGCCGACCGGGCCGACCGGGCTGCTCGGCGAGACGTTCAGCGGCTCCGCGGGTGTCTTCAGCGATCAGGATGCGTTTTGGAGCCGCGCCGACCGCGGCTACGCGCAGAACGCCTCGTGGTTCGCGGAGTCCGGCGCCATCCTGCGCACCGGCGCCGGCGTCGCCCGCACCACCAGCCCCGTCTTCCGCATGTGGACGCGCCGGACCGACCTGCGGGGCAGCAGCGCCTCCATGAAGCTCCGCTTCGACGGCTTCACTGCCGCTGGTGACAGCTGGCACGGCGTCAACCTGTGGCTGAACAGCGCGGTGTGCACGCCCGTGCCGTCCTGCTCCGCGGTCGACGACGGCCAGGGCGGCAACAGCGGCTACGCCTTGGACTTCACCAACCGCGACGGCAGCCTGACCATCCTGAAGAAGGTCTCCGGCGACACCCGCTCGACCTGGCCCCGGGGCGCCATCGACCACGCCTGGGGCGGCACCTACTACTGGATGGCCGACACGCGCTGGACGCCCGAGCCCGGGCGCACCTACCAGTACCAGGGGCGCGCGGTCGAGCGGGCGGACGGCACCCTGCTCCAGGTGGTCGTCGACGGCAAGGTGCTGCTCCAGGTGCTCGACAACGGCTCCATGGGCGGGCCGCGCCTGACCGGCGGCCGGGTGGGCGTGCGCAGCGACTACGCCAACGTCACCATCGACGACCTGGCCATCACCCGCTAGACGACCCGACGTCGTCAGGACAGCCCGGTACGGCCCCGCGGCCGGCCGGGCTGCCCTGCGTCAACGTCCGGACCGTCGCTGCGCGTCCCGGAGCGCCTGCGCCCAGCCGAGGAAGGTCGCGCTGTCGGTCGCCAGCACGATCGCGGCCACCGACAGCGCGGCGACGGCCCCGTGTGGCCGCAGCTCCTCCGGCTGCCGGCTGTACCGCTTCGCGGTGCGCGCGGCCAGGGTGCCGACCGGCAGCGCCAGCCAGAGCCTGGACCGCGCGGACAGGGCCAGCCCCGCCACCACGGGCAGGTAGGCCCGAGCCAGCGGGAGCTGCCAGTGCCGCTGCTCGCCTGCGAGGGCGTAGTGGTAGCTGTACAGCCGGAAGCGCTCTGCGGTGCTGCGCACGTCTGGTCGAAGGCGCCACCACACGGTGGCGTCGGGTGCCCATGCCACCTGGACACCGGCAGCGCGCACGGCCCGGGTGAACGCCTCGTCCTCGCCGGAGCGCGAGTCCAGGAAGCCGCCGACCTCCTCGACGACGGAGCGGTGGACCAGCACCGACACGACGGAGGGTCCGCGGCACGGTCCCTCCGAGGTCGGCACCTTGGGCTCGCCGTACGCGACCGCTGCCCGCCGCTCGAAGGTGGAACGAAGGTCGAACTCGTAGTTCCCGTAGACGATCCGCGCCTGCGACGCGCGGAGGTGCGCCGCCCACAGGTGCTCCAGCCAGGTGGGCTCCACACGGATGCCGGCATCGGTGAGGGCGATCCAGTCGCAGGCCGCAGCGGCGATGCCCAGGTTGCGGCCACGGCCCGGCGTCGCCGGACCGGCGTCCACCACCAGCATCGTCGGGTCCGCGGAGGCACGGCGGTGCAGGTGCTGCAACGTGCCGTCGGTGGACCCCCCGTCGACCACGACGACCTGCTGCGGCGGCGTCGTCTGTGCTGCCAGGCTGTCGAGCAGCGCATCGATCGTGGCGGCCTCGTCCCGGACCGGGACCACGACCGTGACCGGCACCGCCTCGTTGCCCTGCACGCCGCCTCGCTCACTGGACCGGCTGCAGAACCTAGCAGCGGCCGGGTGTGCGACCGTGAGACGTGCCCCTCCCCACGACGCTGTCCTGCTCCCCCGCTCGCTCGTCCCACGCCCGGCGCGTCAGGTGAGCGGCGCGGGCACGGCTGAGCTGCCGGCGCCGCTGCCGCTCGCGACGACGACCGTGCACCCTGTCTCGCTCGAGGAGGCCACGGAGCACGTCCTGCGCTGGGCGGCGACCCGCGAGGCCTCGGTGGTCGTCACGCCCAACGTCGACCACGTCGTGCGGCTGGAGCAGGACGGGGCGTTCCGGGAGGCCTACGCACGCACGCGACTGAGGGTCGTCGACGGGGTCCCGCTGCTGTGGCTCCTGCGGGCCGTCGGTCGCCCGGTCCCGGGTCGTGTCAACGGGACCGACCTCTTCGACGGGGTGTGTGCCGGGGCGGCCGAGCGCGGTCTCACGATGTTCATCGCCGGAGGGCTGCCGGACGTGCTCGCCGCGGCCGTCCTCCAGCTGCGTGAGCGCTTCCCCGGTCTCGCGGTCGAGGGCTGGAGTCCGCCGTTGGGGTTCGAGGGGTCGCCGGACGACGACGAGCTGCAGCGGCGGATTCGCGCGGCCGACCCTGACATCGTCTGCGTGTGCGTCGGCGCTCCCCGCTCGGAGAAGTGGGCGGCGAGGTACGCCGTCCAGCGGCCGGGGACCTACCTCTGCGTGGGTTCCGCCGTGGACTTCGCGGCGGGAGCCCGCCGTCGCGCACCGGCGTTCATGCAGCGCAACGGCCTGGAGTGGCTGCACCGGCTGGCGCAGGAGCCGCGTCGGCTCGGTAGGCGCTACCTGGTCGAGGACCGCGCCTTCGTGCGCATCGCCCTGCGTGAGCTGCGCGGAAGAGGGTGGCCCAGCAGGTCGCTCAGCGATCGCTGACCGCGCCCGCCAGCAGCTCCTCCCACTGGGCGAGGTAGCGCCCGGGCGTGAGCCGCGACATGTGCTGGAAGGCGCGCTCGGCCCGGGCGACGGCTTCCTCCGGGTCGGCGAGGACGCGGGCCAGCGCTGTCGCGCAGGCGGTGACGTCCCCGGGCGGGAACAGCAGCGCGTGCTCCTCGTCCCGCACCGCCTCAGGGATCCCGCCGATGTCGGCGGCCACCACCGGCACTCTCGCGCGCGCCGCCTCGACGATGACCAGCGGGAAGACGTCGGGGACGAGGGAGGGCACCAGCATCGCGTGGGCGCCCTGCAGCAGCGGTGCGATCGCCGCAGCGTCCAGCGGGCCGACGCGCTTCACGTCCTCCGCGACGCCGAGCGCTGCAGCCAGGCTGTCCAGCGCGAGCCCCGTACGAGGGTCTGCCGGCCCCGCGAGGACCAGGCGCGCAGGCACCCCTCTCCGGCGGAGCTCGCTGAGGGCTCGGTAGGCGATCTCCGCACCCTTGTCCTCGGTCAGGCGCCCGAGGTAGAGCAGGGTCGGGTCGGTGAAGGGGGCACGGCGCAGCAGCCCGAAGTCCTCGGCCTGCAGGCTGAGGGGGTGGATCACGGACTCCTGGCGCACGCCGAGGTGCGCCGGCAGGGCAGCCCGGCGGCGCAGGTCGTGACTGGCCCAGGCGACCGACACCCGAGCCGGGGCACGAGGAGCCAGGCGGAGTGCCGGAGTGCGGTTCACCGCACGCGCCACCGCCGACCACGGCCGGCGCCAGCTGTGGCCGCCACGGTCGAGGTGCTGCAGGAACGGGTCTGCGGCCATGAGCTGTCCCGCGAAGTAGCTCTCGGCCAGCCGCAGCACGACCGGGAGCCCCCTGCGCAGGGCGACCAGCATCGTGGCCTGGGGCACGCCCAGCAGGTTGAAGACCACGACGACGTCGGGCCGCAGGTCGTCCAGCGCCCGCTCGGTGACGGCCACGGCCCTGGCGCTGGCAGCGGCCGCCGTGAGCGTGCGCCGCACCCGGTCCTCCGGCAGCCACGGCACCTCGCGGCGCACGTGCGGCACCTGGGGGGCGCCGGCTGCGTCGCGGTCGGACGTGAGCACCAGCACGTCGTGCCCGGCGCCCCGGAGCCCCTCGACGAGCGCGGCGCAGTCGCGCTCGTAGCCGCCGAGGGCGACGGGCGGGTACAGGTCGCTGAGGACGAGGATCCGCACGTCAGGCCACGGACCAGCGGACCTCGTACGTGTGCACGGCCGGGTTGCTCAGCTGCCCGATCGGACCGCGGTCCAGGGTGGCGAACTGGGTCGCGTAC
>JAOPWK010000055.1 GCA_025965735.1 Frankiales bacterium | reverse complement strand
GCGATGGCGATGGCGATGGCGATGGCGATGGCGATGGCGATGGCGATGGCGATGGCGATGGCGACGGCGACGGCGACGGCGACGGCGACGGCGACGGCGACGGCGACGGCGACGGCGACGGCGACGGCGGTGGCGGTGGCGGTCAGGTGCCCGGCCCTGTCACACCTCCCGGCGATGGCGGTCAGGTGCCCGGCCCTGTCACACCTCCTGGCGATGGCGGTCAGGTCGACGCCGGTCCTCCTCTCGACGGCGTCACTGAGCCGCAGCCGGGCACGGCCCCCGCACCAGGATCAGGATCAGGATCAGCGGATCCTGCACCCGGACTGGTGGGTGAGCCGACGGTCATCGAGGGAGACACGGGCCTCCAGCCGGCAACGGATCCGATGCGGCCGGCGGTCCCGGCCTCTGGCGTCGAAGACCGCAGCCCGACGCTCGCGCGCCCGACCCAGCTTGCTTTCACCGGCCTGGCGTTAGGCATGCCGCTGGGACTCGGCGTCCTTCTCGTTGTCATGGGCTGCGGGCTGGTGTCGGTCGCCAGAGGCCGTACGCCTTCTTGAGGCTCGAAGCGGTGCGTGCGCCGAGGCGGGTGGCTGACCCCGCAAGTCATCAGTCTCGTCCTGGCGCGGCAGGCTCTCGCTGTGCAGCCGAAAGAACGGGGGCTCGCACATGTGGCGCAGCCGACATCGTGCGGTAGTTGGCTTATGCGCCGTTGCTCTTGTAGCCGCCGGCTTCCTCATCATCGTCCAGGGAGACACCGGCGCTCCCGCGTCTGGCTCCGGACGTGACGAAGTGACTTTCACGCAGCCTGAACTTGACGCCGTCGCGAAAAGTGCGGCGGAGGCTCTGGAGGGCGTCAACCCAGGGCTTCGACGCCTGACCAAGGGCAAGACAGGCGGACCGGTCTTCGCGAGGCTCCGCAGCGCGGGTGTTGGTCGTGGATCGGGGTGGGCGCGCGGCCCGAACGTAGAGGTAGCTCTGCGCGAAGCCATCCGAGCGGCCAGAAGCGAGCTCGCGCAGGTGGACGGCATGCCTGTAGACACGGTGGAGCTCGCCTTCAGCCACACCTACAAGTCTGTCGACATCCGCCGTCAGCAAGCATCGAGCGCTCTGATCAAGACCAACGTAGGCGTGCTTGGACTGGAACTCGCGCACGGCAGCACGACGCGGCGCTTCAGCCCGACCTGGATGCTGTCCACCAATAGGGACTTCGAGGACGTGCTGGACGTTTTCGCGGCAGGCTCCCGGCTCTCGTTGAAGGAGGTTCGCCGCGACGCGAAGGCGCGGACGTTCGAGGCGCAACAGGTCCTCGTCCGGTTGAAGCCGGAGCCTCAGGCAGTGCTCATGGAGCGCGGGAACACCTATGTCCCTGTCGAGGCCGTCACGCCGGCGTCCGTCAGCGTCTTGGCGGATGGCATGTCGAAGTGGATGCTCGGCGCGGTTCATCCAGAAGGCAGGCTCACGTACAAGTACTGGCCGAGCCGAGGGGTGGAAGCGCCTTCCAACAACATGATCCGTCAGTGGATGGGCACCACTGCGCTAGGCAGAATCAACGCAAGGATGGGCGGCGTGGTCCAGCAGACGCTCCGCCGCAACGTCGGCTACAACCTCGCGAACAACTACGAGGAAGTCGACGGCCTTGGGCTGGTGGTCGAGGCGGATGGAATAAAGGTCAAGTTGGGCGCGGTTGCTCTCGCGGCCAGGGCCCTTGTCGAGCAACGAGAGCAGGCGCCACAGCCAGACGTGGAGCTACGTCTGCGTCGTACGGTCGACCGGCTTTGGCGCGGCGACGGAAGCTTCCGGACGTGGTACGCCCCTGCAGACGTCACAGGGCAAGAGAACTTCTACCCCGGCGAGGCTCTGTACCTGTGGTCCGGCGTGTATGCCCGCGACCGTGATCCTGAACTGCTCCGTCGCTTCATGTTGTCGTTCGGGTACTACCGAGCTTGGCATCTGCGTGAGGAGAACCGCAATCCCGCCTTCGTGCCCTGGCACACGCAGGCCTACTTCGAAGTCTGGCAGGTGACACAAGATGATCGCCTTCGGGCATTCATTTTCGAGATGAACGACTGGTTGATCGACCTGCAGGAGTGGGAGGGTGCGGCACAGAGCGACACGGCTGGGCGGTTCTACGACCCGCGTCGCGCGCACTTCGGGGCGCCCCACGCTTCGGCGACGGGCGTCTATCTGGAGGGTTTGGTGGACGCCCATGCGCTAGCTGTCGCCGTGGGTGATCGCGAACGCGCGGAGAAGTATCGCCGTGTTGTCGTGCGCGGACTCCGGAACGTCATGCAGTTGCAGTTCGACGATGACATTGACCAGTTTTACGTCACGAAGAAGGACCGGGTCCGCGGCGGCATCCGCACCGAAGTCTATGACAACGAGATCCGCGTGGACAACGTGCAGCACAACCTCATGGCGACCTTGAAAGTCCTCGCCAGGTTCAAGCCGAGCGACTATCGCCCGTGACCTGGCGTTGGCTGAATGGCAGCGGTGTTGGGCCGCAGCGGTTGGCGCCGCCCTGTCCTATGTCGCGTCCTCTCGGGGGCGCGGCCTGCGGCGTCCGCGCATGGCCCAGAAGGACTAGGCGCGAAACGGCTCTTTCGGACGATGTGCCCCAGCGGTCACAGCAGTCACGATCAACAGGTACGGCAGGACCTGCCGGGCCACCTTGCGGTGGCCGGGCCCGAGAGCGAGCGGGCCCGTGTGCTGGTGCGCGGTGACACAGGCAGCGGTGTGCATCGGGTCCTCGAGCACATCGTGAGCCGGGGATGGCAGTTCAGCGTCGGCCTTTACGCCCACGACCCGCTGGCCTTGATCGTGCTGAACCTGCCCGAGAGCGCGTGGGAGCCGGCGGTCGACGTCGACGGCGACCCGCGCGAGGGCGCCGACGTCGCCGAGCTCACCGCGTATCTGCCCGAGCTGCGCAACCCCTGGCCGGCCGGGTCGCGGATCATCGCCCGCCGGGAGTTCCCGCACGCCGGAGCGCGGCTGCGCCTGACAGATGTCCAGGGCCGCCGGATCCAGCTGTTCGCCACCAACACCGTCGGGTCGACACTGCCCGAGCTCGAGCTGCGGCACCGGATGCGCGCCCGCGCAGAGGACCGCATCCGCGGCCTGAGGACACCGGGCTGCGAAACCTGCCGCTGCACGGCTTCGACGCCAACCAGATCTGGATCGAGATCGTGCAGCTCGCCGCAGAGCTGCTGGTCTGGACCCAGCACCTCGCACTGCACACCAGCCTGGCCCGCTACCGGGAACCCGAACGACACGGCACCGACTGCTCGCCGTCGCCGGGCGCCTGGTCCGCACCGGCCGCCGTGAACCTCCGGCTCCCACGCGGCCAGCCCGAGCTCAACCTGCTCCTGATCGGGCACGCCCGACTCCGCGCCCTGCACTGACAGCCGTTGAACAACCCCACCGACACGCTCAGGACGACCGGCGAACGAGCGCCGGAGATCAGACACGTCCTGATCAACCTGAGCCGCTACGGAGCAACATCACAGCCCCACGCTCAAGATCACGAAGATCGAGGCTAGTCCTCGCTCCCGGACAGCGCGTCGAGCAGTCGACGCAGCGAGTACAGCCTGGCCTGGCTCGCGCGGCCGTCGGTGACCCAGCCGTCGAGGGCGCAGCCGGGCGTACCGGCTCGGTGATCGCACCCCGGCGGGCAGAAGGTGGCGCCCTCCGCCAGGTCGGGGAATGCCGCGAGCACGCGCTCGACGGTGACCGCGCCCAGCCCGAAGGAGCGGACGCCGGGGGTGTCGATGACCGTGCCGCCGCCCGGCAGCTGCAGGGCGACGGCGCTGGAAGAGGTGTGCCGTCCCTTGCCGACCCCCGTCACGTCACCGACGGCGCGCTGGGCGTCGGGGACGAGGCGGTTCACCAGCGTGGACTTGCCGACGCCGGACTGGCCGAACAGGACGCTGGTGCGCCCCGTCAGGCGACCGCGGAGCAGGTCGACGCCTGCGTCGTCCTCGCCGGGCCCCGTGACGACGACCTCCACCCCGAGAGGCTCGTAGAGCGCCACCAGCTCCTCCGGCGCGGCGAGGTCGCTCTTGGTCAGGCAGAGCAGGGGCACGAGCCCGCCGTCGTACGCGGCCACCAGGCAGCGGTCGATCAGCCGCGGGCGCGGGACGGGGTCGGCCAGCGCGGTGACGACGACCAGCACCTCGGCGTTGGCCACGACGGCCCGCTCGACGGGGTCGGTGTCGTCCGGCGTACGACGCAGCAGCGACGTGCGCGGCTCGATCCGGACGATGCGGCCCAGCGCGTCAGGGCCGCCGGACAGGTTGCCCACGACGGCGACCCGGTCGCCGGTCACGACGGCGCGGCGCCCGAGCTCCCGCGCACGCACGGCACTGGCGAGGGTGCCGTCCTCCGTACGCAGCCGGAAGCGGCCGCGGTCCACGCTGAGCACGTCGGCAGGGGAGGCGTCCTCGTGCGCCGGACGGGTGCGGGTGCGGGGACGACTGCCGCGCCCGGGCCGCACCCGGACGTCGTCCTCGTCGAGCTCGCGCGGGCTCAGGCCGCCAGCCCCTTCAGCGGAGGCCCAGCATGCGGGTCCAGGAGCCGACGAAGTCCGGGACGGTCTTGCGGGTGGTGGCGACGTCCAGCACCTCGATGCCGTCGACGCCGAGGCCGAGCACCGCCCACGCCATGGCGA
The DNA here is from genome assembly GCA_025965735.1 of Frankiales bacterium. Taxonomy (GTDB): domain Bacteria; phylum Actinomycetota; class Actinomycetes; order Mycobacteriales; family SCTD01; genus SCTD01. The sequence continues at coordinate 1,225 of JAOPWK010000055.1, read as the reverse complement.
CCCGATGGTCGTCGTAGCTGCCCATCACGCCGCCGGTGAGGGGTCGCGGGTGCACCTCGACCCCGTCCGGGTGCTCGCGGACGTCCCCGCCGAGCCGGTTCAGCTCCTTGGCGAGCGCCGCCAGGCGGTCGGTCTCCTGCAGGCGGATGTGCGCCACGCCGGTGAAGCGGCTGGGGGAGTCGGCGAGCGCAGCCAGCGCAGTGAGCACGGTCGTCAGCTCCGGCGCGTCCCGCAGATCGGCCTCGATGCCGTGCAGGCCGTCGCCCGCCCTGACGGTGACGCTGTCGTCGGTGCGCTCGACCCGCCCGCCCATCGCCTCGAGCAGCTCGGGCAGCACGGCGCCGGGCTGGGAGGTGCCGCGCGGCCAGCCTGGGACGGTCACTGAGCCGCCGGCGACGAGGGGGGCGGCGAGGTAGGCAGCGGCGGTGGACAGGTCCGGTTCGACGGCAGCATCTCGTGCCTGCAGCGGGCCGGGCGACACCGTCCACGTGCCGGGTGCGCTGTCGTCGACGAGCCCTCCGTACGCCCGGATCGCCTCCACCGTCATGGCCAGGTGCGGCGCGCTCGGGAGCGTGCCGCCCTCGTGCCGGACGGTGACGCCCTCGTCGTAGCGGGGGGCGGACAACAGGAGGCCGCTGACGAGCTGCGACGACTGCGAGGCGTCGAGGGCGACGGTGCCACCACGCAGCCCGCCGGTGCCGCGGACGACGAGCGGGAGCCCGTCGACGTTGTCCAGGTCGGCTCCGAGCTGCCTCAGCGCCACGAGCAGCGGGCCGAGTGGGCGCTCCCGGACGCGGGGGTCGCCGTCGAAGCGGACCTCTCGGGTCCCCAGCGTGGCCAGCGGCGGGAGGAAGCGTGCGACGGTGCCGGCGTTCCCGACGTCGCACGCGCTCGTACGTGGGTGCAGCTGCCCGCGGACACCGTCGACGAGCCAGTCCCCGTCGGCTGTGTCGGTGACGTCGACGCCGAGGCCGCGGAGGGCCGCGGCCATCAGCTCGGTGTCCCGCGAGCGCAGCGGGCGCCGGACCGTTGATCGTCCTTCGGCCAAGGCCGCCAGGACCAGCGCCCGGTTGGTGACCGACTTCGACCCGGGCAGGGGGACGACGGCGTCCAGCGGTGAGGTGGCACGCGGGGCGGGCCAGGGGTCGCCAGCGGTGGAGGTCACCGCTCCAGTCAAGCGCAGGAGCGACTAGGCCGTCTCGTCGCGTCGGCGGCCGGCGACCAC
>JAOPWK010000008.1 GCA_025965735.1 Frankiales bacterium | reverse complement strand
GCTTCCTCGCCTCGCTGCGGGCCGGCGACGAGCAGCACTCCGCGCTGTCCGCGTCCTCCGCCGGCCGCGCCGTGGTGGCCGTGCGAGGCCTGCACCGGTTCGCCCTGCGGGAGGGCTGGACGACCGTCGACGCCGCCCGCGAGGTGCGCCCGCCGGTGCCGGCGCGCCGCCTGCCCAAGGCGATCAGCGTCAGCCAGGTGGAGGCGCTGCTCGCCGCACCGGACGCCGAGACGCCGCTCGGCCTGCGCGACCGGGCGCTGCTCGAGCTGCTGTACGGCACGGGTGCGCGCATCAGCGAGGCGATCGGGCTCGACGTGGACGACCTCGACCGGGCGCAGGGGCTGGTCCGGCTGGACGGCAAGGGCGGCAAGCAGCGCGTGGTGCCGGTCGGCTCGTACGCCGGCCGCGCCGTGGAGGCCTACCTCGTCCGCGCCCGGCCGGTGCTCGCGGCGTCCGGCCGCGGCACCCCGGCCCTCTTCCTCAACGCCCGCGGTGGCCGCTTGTCCCGGCAGAGCGCGTGGACGGTGCTGCGGGCGGCAGCGGTGCGGGCCGGCATCACCGCCGACGTCTCGCCGCACACGCTGCGGCACTGCTTCGCCACGCACCTGCTCGACGGCGGCGCGGACGTGCGCGTGGTGCAGGAGCTGCTCGGCCACGCGTCGGTGACGACGACGCAGGTGTACACGCTCGTCACGGTGGACCGGCTGCGCGAGGTGTACGCCACGGCGCACCCCCGGGCACGCTCCTGATGTCGTTGATCCGCAGCTCCGGCGCCCCGTAGAGTCCCGCGCGACACGTGCCGGTGGAGAGCCGGGCGCGCCCCACCCGGCAACGCGATCTGGAGTACCCGTGCCCAAGGCGACATCCGGCGGCAAGGCCGCGCGCCCGGCGACGGCTCCGGGGCGGACGGTCGCCGCGCCCGGCCGCATCGTGAAGGCGGCGGCACCGGCTCCCGCCACGAGCCCGGCCAAGGCTCCCGCGAAGGCCGCCAAGGCACCGGCCACGAAGGCTCCGGCCAAGGCCGCCCCGGCAGCGCCCGCCAAGGCCGCTCCGGGCAAGGTCGCGGCCGCGACGAAGAAGGCCGCGAAGAGCCCGGCGAAGAAGGCGCCCTCCGCGAGGAGGTCCGCGGGCCGCGACCTGGCCAGCGCCGCCGAGGCCGCGCGCACCGTCGCCAGCGCCCAGCCCAGCGGCGGCGAGGGCACCATCCCGTCCAGCGAGGCCCGCGCCCGGGCCGCCGGCGTCGGTCCGACCGGCCGCAAGAAGCCGGTCTTCCCGGAGCCCAAGCCGCTCAAGAAGCACGGCCCCGCGCGGATCCTGGCGATGTGCAACCAGAAGGGCGGCGTCGGCAAGACGACGACGACCATCAACCTGGGCGCCTCCCTGGCCGAGCTCGGCCGCAAGGTGCTGCTGGTCGACTTCGACCCGCAGGGCGCGCTGTCCGTGGGTCTGGGCGTCAACCCGCTGGCCCTCGAGCAGACGGTCCACAACCTGCTCATGGAGCCCGGCGTCACCGCCGAGGACGTGCTGCTGCGCACCGACGTGCCGAACCTCGACCTGCTGCCGAGCAACATCGACCTGTCGGCCGCCGAGGTGCAGCTGGTCAACGAGGTTGCGCGCGAGCAGACGCTGGCCCGGGCGCTCGCGCCGATAGCCGGCGACTACGACGTCATCCTGGTCGACTGCCAGCCCAGCCTGGGCCTGCTGACGGTCAACGCGCTGACCGCCGCGCACGGCGTCATCATCCCGACCGAGGCCGAGTTCTTCGCGCTGCGCGGCGTCGCGCTGCTCATCCAGACGATCGAGAAGATCCGCGAGCGGCTCAACCCCGACCTCGAGCTCGAGGGCATCCTCGCCACGATGTACGACGCCCGCACGCTGCACGGCCGCGAGGTGCTCGCGCGCATCGTCGAGGCCTTCGGCGACCGCGTCTTCCACACCGTCATCAACCGCACCGTCCGCTTCCCCGAGACGACGGTCGCGGGCGAGCCGATCACGACGTACGCCACGTCGTCCGCCGGCGCCACGGCCTACCGCGAGCTGGCCAAGGAGCTGCTCGCGCGATGACCCGCTGACGTGCTGTACGCCCTCGGCGACCCGGTGTCGCTCCTCCTCCTGCTGCTCTCGTTCGTGTTCGCGGTAACGCTGCACGGGTGGGTCCAGTCGGTGGTGGCGCGGCGGCACGGCGACCGCGCGGTGGTGGCGGAGCGCCGCACCAAGCCGGACCCGCGGCGGCACGTCGACCCGTTCGGGGCTGTGGCTGCGGCCATCGCCGGCATCGGCTGGGCCAAGCCGGTCGACCCGCCGGACCGCCGTCGGCGCGGCGCGCTGGTGCAGGTGCTGCTCGTCGGCGCCGTCGTGAACATCGCCGTCGGCCTCGGAGCGCTCGTCGCCCTCGGTGCCGTCTCCGGCGTCGCGGGCGTGGTCGGGCCGAGCCGGCTGCTGCAGTCCGGGATCGGCGGCGACCTCGGCGCGCGGGCGCTGCTGCTGTTCGGGCTGGCCAACCTCATGACCGGGCTGCTGAGCCTGGTGCCGATCCCGCCGCTTGACGGCGGGCGGCTGCTGTTCGGGCTCGCGCCGCGCACCCCCGGCTGGCAGAAGGCGGAGTACCAGCTCGACGAGCGCAACATCGGCATCGCCGTCCTGCTCGCGCTGCTGCTCATCCCGCTCGGCGGCCCCCAGGCGCTGCTGCCGACGATCCTCGACACGATCGCCGGGCCACTGGTCCGCCTCGTCACGGGTGGCTAGCGCGGTGGCAGAGGGGACTGCGCAGGAGCACGTCTTCTCGGTCCACCTCGACGAGTACGAGGGGCCGTTCGACCTGCTGCTCGGCCTGATCGCCAAGCACCAGCTCGACGTCACGACGCTGGCGCTGAGCAAGGTGACCGACGAGTTCATCGCCCACATCCGGGCTCTCGGCAGCACCTGGGACCTCGGTCAGGCCACCGAGTTCCTCGTGGTCGCCGCGACCCTGCTCGACCTCAAGGCAGCTCGACTGCTGCCGTCGGCCTCCGTCGAGGACGAGGAGGACCTCGCGCTGCTCGAGGCGCGCGACATCCTGTTCGCCCGGCTGCTGCAGTACCGCGCCTACAAGCAGGCCGCCGCGAAGATGGCCGAGCTGATGGCGGGGGAGGCCCAGCGCTACCCGCGCTCGGTGTCGATGGAGCCACAGTTCGCCGGGCTGCTGCCCGAGGTGCTGCTCGGCCTGGGCCCGGAGCAGCTCGCGCTGATGGCCGCGCGGGCACTCGCGCCGAGGCCCGCGCTCGAAGTCGCTGTCGACCACGTGCACGGCGGCACCGTGAGCGTGCGCGAGCAGACGGCGCTGCTGCGGGAACGGCTGCGGCGTACCGGATCCGGGTCGTTCCGCAGCCTGACCGCCGACTGCGCCGGGACGCTCGAGGTGGTGGCCCGCTTCCTGGGCCTGCTCGAGCTGTACCGCGAGGGCGTCGTGAGCTTCGAGCAGGTGGAGGCGCTGGGCGACCTGCACGTGCGCTGGACCGGGGAGACGGAGGACACGCATGCCTGAGCTGAGGGCAGTGCTGGAGGCGATCCTGCTCGTCACCGACGAGCCGGTGCCGGCGACGACGCTGGCGCAGGTCGCCGAGCGGCCGACCGCCGAGGTGGAGCAGGTGCTGCAGGAGCTGGTCGAGGACTACGCGTCCTCGGGCCGTGGCTTCGAGCTGCGCCTGGTCGCCGGTGGTTGGCGGCTCTACACGCGGCCGGAGTGCGCGCCCTACGTCGAGCGGTTCGTCGTCGACGGCCAGCAGGCTCGGCTCACGCAGGCGGCGCTGGAGACGCTGTCGGTCATCGCCTACCGCCAGCCGGTCACCCGCGCGCGCGTCAGCGCGGTCCGCGGCGTCAACGTCGACGGCGTCGTCCGTACCCTTCTTGCACGAGGGCTCATCGCCGAGGCCGGGCAGGACCCGGACAGCGCCGGCACCCTCTACCGCACGACCCCGCTGTTCCTGGAGCGGCTGGGCCTGCAGAGCCTCGACGAGCTGCCGGCCCTGGCACCGCTCCTTCCCGAGCTCTCCGAGCTCGACGACGCATCTACCTGAGGACACCCACGACATGGAAGACCGCAGCACGGAGGGCATCCGCCTGCAGAAGGTCCTCGCCGCCGCCGGCATCGGCTCGCGCCGCGCCTGCGAGGCGATGATCGAGGCAGGCCGGGTGTCGGTGAACGACGAGCCGGTGCTCGAGCAGGGTCGCCGCGTGAACCCCGACGTCGACGTCATCCGGGTCGACTCGATGCGCATCAACACCGCCGCCGGCAACGTCTACCTGGCGATGAACAAGCCGCGCGGCTACGTCACGGCGATGACCGACCCGGAGGGGCGCCCGACCGTCGGCGACCTGGTGCGCGACCGCGTGGAGCGGCTGTTCCACGTCGGCCGGCTGGACGCCGACACCGAGGGCCTGCTGCTGCTGACCAACGACGGGGAGCTGGCGCATCGGCTGTCGCACCCGTCGTACGAGGTGCCGAAGACCTACCTGGCCGAGGTGCTCGGCCCGATGGAGAAGGGCGTCGGCAAGCGGCTCCGCGAGGGCGTGGAGCTCGAGGACGGCATCGTCCGCTTCGACGCGTTCAAGGTCGTCGACTCCACCTCCAACAAGCTGCTGCTCGAGGTCGTGCTGCACGAGGGCCGCAAGCACATCGTCCGCCGCGCGCTGGCCGAGGTCGGGCACCCGGTGCAGCGCCTGCTGCGCACCGCCGTGGGGGGCGTGCAGCTCGGTCCGCAGAAGCCCGGCAAGATCCGGGCGCTGACCCGGGACGAGCTCGCCGGGCTGTTCAAGCTCGTGGGGATGTGACGGCGTGGCAGTGAGAGCAGTGCGCGGCGCGATCCAGGTCGATGAGGACGACCGGCAGCAGGTGCTGGACGCCACGACGGAGCTGATCTCCGCCGTGCTCGAGCGCAACGGGCTGACCCAGGAGGACCTCATCAGCGTCGTGTTCACCGCGACCCCGGACCTCACCTCGGAGTTCCCCGCGTACGCCGCCCGCCAGCTCGGCTTCGTCGACGTACCGCTGATGTGCGCCACCGAGATCTCGGTGGCCGGCGCCATGCCGCGTGTGGTCCGCCTGCTCGCGCACGTCGAGACCGACCTGCCTCGCTCGGGCATCACGCACGCCTACCTGCGCGGGGCGGCCGCGCTGCGCCGCGACCTGCCGAGCTGACCGTGGACCTGCTCGTGGTGGGCAGCGGCCTGATCGGCACCTCGATCGGGCTGGCCCTGCGCGGGCAGCTCGACGTCGCCCTGCACGACCCGTCGGCGGCCTCGCTGGAGGTCGCGCTGGGCCGCGGCGCCGGTCGCCGGTGGGACGGCCAGGAGGCGTTCGCGCACTGCCTCGTCGCGGCGCCGCCGTCCGCGGTCGCCGGAGTCCTCGCCTCCCTGCCCACCGGCGGAACCTTCAGCCACGTCGCCTCCGTCCAGCGCGCGGTGCAGGCGTCGCTGGAGGAGGCGGGCGTCGACGTGACGACCGTGTGCGGCAGCCACCCGATGGCCGGCAAGGAGCAGTCCGGTCCGGCGGCGGCGACCGCCGAGCTGTTCGTCGGCCGGCCGTGGGTGCTGTGCCCGTCGGCCTCGACGTCGGCGGCTGCCCTCGAGGCGGTGCGCGCGGTCGCCGTCGCCTGCGGCGCGGAGCCGCTGGTCATGACGGCGGAGGAGCACGACGCCGCCGTCGCGCTGGTCAGCCACCTGCCGCAGGTTGCCGCGTCCGCTGTCGCCGCAGTGCTCGGCGGCACCGGCGGCTCGCTCGACCTGGCGGGCCCGGGCCTGCAGGACACCACGCGCATCGCCGGCAGCAACCCCGCGCTGTGGGTCGAGGTGCTGCGCCAGAACGCCGCCGCGGTGGCGCCCCTGGTGCGCGAGCTGTCCGCGGAGCTGGCCGGCGCGGCGGACGCGCTCGACCGGGGCGACCTCGACGCCGTGGAGCAGCTGCTGCGCCGGGGCAACGACGGGCGCGGACGCGTCCCGCGCAAGCGCGGCGAGCACGACCGCGACTTCGTGCCGGTGTCGGTGTCGGTGCCGGACGAGCCGGGGCAGCTGGCCGGTGTCCTGGTCAGCGCGGCCCAGGCCGGCATCAACGTGGAGGACGTCCGGGTGGAGCACCTGCCCGGCCGCCCCACCGGCGTGATCGAGCTGCTGGTGCACCTCGACGCGCAGGCCGAGGCCCGGCGCGCACTGGCCGCTGCCGGCTGGGAGGTCGTCCGGGCCTGACCGCGCCGCTAGGCTGGTGTCCCTGATGGCCACCTCCCTCCGCGTGATCGCGCTCGACGGGCCGTCCGGCTCCGGTAAGAGCACGGTCGCCCGGGCGGTCGCGCGGCAGCTGCGGTGGCGCTACCTGGACACCGGCGCGACCTACCGGGCGGCCACGCTCGCCGTCCTGCGCGCCGGCACCGACCTGACCGACGCGACCGCCATCGCCGCCGCCGTGGCGCAGGCGAGCATCGTCGTGTCGACCGACCCGGACCGCGCCGGCACGACCCTGGACGGCGAGGACGTCGCCGCGGAGATCCGCGGACCCGAGGTCACGCAGGCGGTCAGCGCGGTCAGCGCCGTGCCGGACGTGCGCTCGCGCATGGTCGCCCTCCAGCGATCGCTCGCCGGTCAGGACGGCGCGGTGCTCGAGGGCCGCGACATCGGCACGGCCGTGTTCCCCGAGGCTCCGGTCAAGGTCTTCCTGGACGCCTCGCCGGAGGTGCGCGCCAGCCGGCGCGCCGGCGACGTGGACACCGGCGTGGCCGCAGGTGGCGACGTGGCCGCGGACCTCGCCCGGCGCGACCGGCTGGACAGCTCGCGCGCTGCCAGCCCGCTGCAGCCCGCTGAGGACGCCGTGCACCTGGACAGCAGCAGCCTGGACGCCGACGCGGTCGTCCAGCGCGTGCTCGAGCTGGCGCGGTCCGCCGGCCTCACAGGATGACCGACGTCGCCGTGCGCCGCCGCGCCACGGGGACGCTCAAGCCGCCGGTCCGCACCGCCGTCCGTGGTGTGGGCACCGCCCTCGCGCACGGGGTGCTGAGCCTGACGGTCACCGGCCGCGAGAACGTCCCGAGCGAGGGTCCGGTGCTGCTGGCCGGCAACCACAGCGGCATCCTCGACGGCCCGCTCGTCTTCTTCGTCAGCCCCCGGCCGACCAGCCTGCTCACCAAGTCCGAGGTCTTCGTCGGCCCGTGGGCGCGCGCCTGCGGCTGGCTGGGCCTGATCCCCGTGCACCGCGGCCAACCGGACCGCAGCGCCCTGCAGTCCGGGCTGGCGCACCTGGCCGCCGGCGGAGCGCTCGGTGTCTTCCCGGAGGGCACACGGGGGAGCGGCGGCTTCGACAGCACCACCGACGGGCTCGCGTACCTGGCGCTGCGCAGCGGAGCACCGGTCGTGCCGATCGCCGTGACCGGCACCGGCGCGGCTCTCCCCAGGGGCTCGACCGTCCCGAAGCTGCGCGCCCCGGTGCGCATCGCCTTCGGCCAGCCCGTGACCGTGGACCCGAGCGGCGACCCGCGCGCCCGCCGTACCGTCCGCGACGCGGCCGAGCAGCTGCGCCTGGCGCTGCTCGCCCACCTGCAGCGCAGCACCGAGGAGCAACCGTGAGCGAAGAGACCTTCCAGGTCGACGAGGACCTGACCCCGCAGCCCGTGCTGGCGGTGGTGGGCCGGCCGAACGTCGGCAAGTCCACCCTCGTCAACCGCATCCTCGGCCGGCGCGAGGCCGTCGTCGAGGACGTGCCGGGCGTGACCCGCGACCGGGTGACGTACGACGCGCAGTGGCGCGGCCGGCGCTTCACCGTGGTGGACACCGGCGGGTGGGACCCGGATGCGGTCGGCCTGCAGAAGGCCGTGGCCGCGCAGGCCGAGGTCGCGGTCGCCGCCGCCGACGCGGTGCTGTTCGTCGTCGACGTCACCGTCGGCGCGACCGACGCCGACGAGGCCGTCGTCCGCGTGCTGCGCAAGGCCAAGAAGCCGGTCGTGCTGGTCGCCAACAAGGTGGACGACGAGCGCGCCGAGGCCGACGCCGCGATGCTCTGGTCGCTCGGTCTCGGCGAGCCGTACACCGTCTCCGCCCTGCACGGTCGGGGGAGCGGCGACCTCCTCGACGTCATCCTGGACGCGCTGCCCGAGACGCCCGCGGAGCGCTTCGACGTGGAGGGCGGGCCGCGACGGGTCGCCCTCGTCGGCCGGCCGAACGTCGGCAAGTCCTCGCTGCTCAACCGGCTCGCCGGCGAGGAGCGCGTCGTGGTCGACAACGTCGCCGGCACCACCCGCGACCCGGTCGACTCGCTGGTGGAGGTCGGTGGCGAGACCTGGCGCTTCGTCGACACCGCGGGCCTGCGCCGCCGGGTCGCGCACGCCTCCGGTGCGGAGTACTACTCCTCGCTGCGCACCCAGTCGGCCATCGACGCGGCCGAGGTCGCCGTCGTGCTGCTCGACGCCAGCGAGCCGATCAGCGAGCAGGACCAGCGGGTCATCGGCATGGCCGTCGACGCCGGCCGCGCGCTGGTGATCGCCTTCAACAAGTGGGACCTCGTCGACGAGGACCGGCGCCCGCAGCTGGCCAAGGAGATCGAGCGCGAGCTCGCCCGGGTCCAGTGGGCCCCGACCCTCAACGTCTCTGCGCTGACCGGCCGGTCGGTCGACAAGCTGTCCAAGGCGCTGCACACCGCGCTGGAGGGCTGGGAGACCCGCATCTCCACCGGCAAGCTCAACAGCTGGATCGGCGAGCTGGTCGCGGCGACCCCGCCGCCGGTGCGCAGCGGCAAGCAGCCCAAGATCCTGTTCGCGACGCAGGCCGGCACCCGGCCGCCGCGCTTCGTGCTGTTCACCAGCGGCTTCCTCGAGGCCGGCTACCGGCGCTTCATCGAGCGGCGGCTGCGCGAGGACTTCGGCTTCGCGGGCAGCCCGATCGAGGTGAGCGTCAAGGTGCGCGAGAAGGGCAAGCGCTAGAGCGACCCGGGTCCGCCGCTCCCCGTGCCCGTACGGACGAAGACGCGGAGGTAGTCGGCCGTCTCGACCAGCCGCCACCGCTGGTCCGCGGCGACCGTCCGCAGGCGCGGGTTCTCGGGGTAGCGCGCGTCCAGCACGACGGCGTCGTAGTCCTCCGCAGCCGTGGGAGCCGCTGTCACCCGGGCCGCCGGGAAGTAGCCGGAGACCGTGAAGCTGTTGCCCTGCACGGCCACCTTCGCTCCCGGAGCGAGCTGGACGTCCTCCAGGACGGCGTAGCCCGTCGGCCGCAGCGCGAGCACGTAGTCCAGCGTGGTCCAGGCGCTGGGCACGAGCAGGACCAGCGCCAGGACCGCCCCCAGCAGCCGGGCCCTGCCGGTCAGGAGGTCGGCGACGACGAGAGCCGCGAGCACCGCCAGCGGGGCCTGGTAGATGCCGGAGTAGTGCGACAGCAGGAAGCCGTTGCCGAAGCTCAGCGCTGCCCAGGTGGCAAGGACGGACAGCAGGAGCAGCGCCACGAGTCGCTGCGGCAGTGCCCTGCGCAACGGCGCGAGAACGCAGACGACGATCAGGCCGCCGCTGACCAGCCAGCCCTGCCCCGCCCACTGCCAGTACAGCAACGCCCACCACGGGGCGCTGTCGTAGCGCTGGTCCGCGATCAGCACCGCGTGCCCGACTGCTCGCTGCTGCGCCGCCGTGTCGCGCACGGACTGCAGGTGGTCCAGGAGCGAGGGCAGGTCGGGGGCGTACACCGCGACCGCGACCAGCACGGCCACGCCCGCCGCCAGCCCGCCGTGCCGCACCGTCGCCGTCCACGCGCGGTCCCTCGCCGCGGTCACCAGGGCGACCAGGACGATGGCCGGCAGGGCGTACACCGCGCTGGCCTTGGCGCTGCCGGCCAGGCCGAGGAGCACGCCGAAGGCCACCGCGTGCTGCCACGTGCGGTCCTGCAGCCAGCGCCAGGCGAGCAGCAGAGCGGCGGCCAGGAGCAGCATCATCACCGGGTCGAGCGCGGCGAGGCGCTCCACCTTCGGGGCCACCGATTCGGCCCGCACGCCCAGCTGCACCGGGTGGGGCAGCAGCGTCCAGAACGTCGCGGCGAGCACGCCGGTCCACCAGCCGCGGACGTGGCACCCGAAGGCGAACACGACCAGGGCTGTCAGGACAGCGGCAAGGGCGGACACCAGCCGTACCGCGTAGGGGCCGGCTCCGCCCACCACCTGCTGGGACAAGCCGAACAGGTACTTCACGAGGAACGGGTGCTCGGTGTTGAGCGTGAACTCGCCCTGGAGGTAGGCCACGCCGGCGTTGCGGTAGCCGAGCTCGTCGTCCTGCCACGGGAGGTCGCTCAGCGCGTGCAGGTGCACGAACAGGCCCAGGCACAGGACCCCGGCCAAGGCCGCGTACCGCACGGCCGGACGGCGGGACAGCCCGGCGGTCCCTGCGGGTGACCTCGCGCCGGAGCCACCGCTGAGCACGGCTGCATGCTAGGTCCGGGGGATGCGGCGTCGCGGCTCGACACCTGCGTTGCGGCGGACTCCGGCCGGTGGTGGTGCGCAACGGGGGCTAGCGTCGGGCCGGTGGCGCTGACGAGGGAGGTCGAGCTCTCGGCACCCCCTCTCCAGGCCGATCGCGGTACGTGGGGGCGAGGTGAGAGGATCGCCCTCGCCCTCAGCGCGGCGCTCGGCGTGTTCGTCTTCTTCTGGCGGCTCGCGACGCCCTCGGTGGTCAACGACGAGCTGATCTACCGGGCGGCATCAGCCCAGTACGTCCAGGGCACCTTCGCGTTGAACCCGGAGCACCCACCGCTCGCCAAGCTGCTCATCGGCGCCTCGCACGTCTCGCTCGGTGGCGGGGTCGTCGCGGACCGCTTCGCCGGGGCCCTGCTCGGGTTCGCCACCGGGCTGCTGGTGGTGGCCACGGCGTACGGCGTCGCGCGTTCGGCGCGGGCGGCCGTCGTAGCGGGGCTGCTGTGGTGGCTGCTGCCGGTGGCGCCGGGAGTCGTCCACGTCCACGTCGCGCGGATGGTGACGCTCGAGGGCCCGATGCTGTTCTTCCTGGCTGCCGCGACCCTCGCGGCGACGCGGACCGCGCGCGACCCCCGTCTGCGGTGGTGGCTGATCACGGGGGGCCTCGCCGGGCTGGCGACCTCGTCGAAGCTGACCGGCGTCGTGGCCGTGGCAGCCCTGCTGCCCGTGGCGGTCCAGCAGCGGCACGCCCTCGCCCGCACCGCCCGCCACGCGGCCGCCTCAGCCGGAGCGTTCGTCTTGGCCTTCCTCCTCCCGTACGCGGTCATGGGGGCCGAGGCGCCGGGCGTGCTGCGGGAGACCTTCGCGTTCCAGCTCGGCCATGTCGCCGACGGCCACCCGCAGATGGTGGCCGGGACGATCTACCCGTTCCCGCCGTGGTGGGCGCCGTTCTGGTTCTGGGCGGAGTACCTCGGCTGGCCGGCGCTCGCCGCGCTCGTGGTCCTCGCGGTCCTCGGCCTGGTGCTGCTCCGCCGCCGTCCGGCGGTGTGGCCGGCTGCTTCGGTGCTGGCCGCCGGCGTGCTGGTCGTCTGCAGCTCGCCGATCAAGCTCCCGCAGTACCAGGACGTGTGGGTGCCCGCGCTGTGCGTGCTGGCCGGCGCCGCCGTCGCGGCGGCGCTGCGGCCAGGGGCTCGACGGGTACGACCGGCCGTGACCGTGCTGCTCCTGCCGCTGGCGGTTGCCGGGGCTGTGCAGGTGGCGTCCGTGGCCGCGGTGGGTGTCGAGGACTACCGCGCGGCAGGCGCCTTCCTGGCCGAGCGGGTCCCTCCGGGTGAGCCGATCACGGTCTGGGGCGACAACGCGGCGCTGGGCCTGGTGCTCGAGCAGAACCCGCTGCCCGAGCCGCTGCCCGCGAACGGCATGCCGGTCGCGCTGGTGGTGGACCCGACGATCGCGGACCGACGGCCGAACGAGGACGTGGCCGGCTGGCTGGAGCGGTACGGAGCGGGCTACGACGCCTACGAGTTCCAGCGTCTGACGGTCTACCTGCGCAGGTAGGGGCGGCGGGTCGCGCTGATAGGCTCAGCCCTCGTCGCGGGCTGTAGCGCAGCTTGGTAGCGCACTTGACTGGGGGTCAAGGGGTCGCAGGTTCAAATCCTGTCAGCCCGACGGAGAACGGCAGGTCAGAGGCGGTGCAGCTCCTCGGAGCAGCACCGCCTCACCTGTCCCCGCTGGGTCACCAGACGTCGCCGACGCGCAGTCGCACACCAGCTCGCCGTCCAGGTCCAGCTCGCCACGGAGCACCAGCACCGACCCGTCGTCCTCCGGCGTCCGCTCCACCCCCACCGGTCCTCGCACAGCCGTCGGGCCCGCTCCAGAGCTGCCAGCCGCGGCCGAGGTAGAACGGGAGCCCCGCGTCGGTCGTGCTGAGGGTGAGCACCTCGTACGGCGAGGCCTCCACCGAGGCCATCAGCGCGCCGCCGTGCCCCCGGCGCCGCGCGTCGGCCCGTACGGCCACCCCCTCGACCTAGCCGACCTGCAGCTCGCGGACCTCGCACCACAGCGTGCGCGGGACGACAGCGGCGTGACCGACCAGGCCGCCGGAGTCCCACAGCAGCACGTGCAGCCCGCCGAGGCAGTGCGCCCAGTCCTCGTCGCTGACGTCCTCGAAGGAGGCGTTCGGCAGCGCCCGCACCTCTGCCGCCGGGAAGCCGCTCGCGGACATCGGCGCACGCTCCCACGGCCGGGCCGGTGGTTGGAAGGCCGGCGACGGGACAAGCAGGGGAGCAGCGACGACACAGAGGAGAAGCGATGCGGGCGATGGTCTACCGCGGCCCCTACCGGGTCCGCGTGGAGGAGAAGGACATCCCCCCGATCGAGCACCCGAACGACGCGATCATCCGCGTGCAGATGGGCGCGATCTGCGGCTCGGACCTGCACCTCTACCACGGGCTGGTGCCCGACACCCGGGTCGGGACGACCTTCGGCCACGAGTTCATCGGTGTGGTCCACGAGGTGGGCTCGTCGGTGCAGAACCTCAAGGTCGGCGACCGGGTCATGGTGCCGTTCAACATCTTCTGCGGCTCGTGCTGGTTCTGCGCCCGCGGCCTGTACGGAAACTGCCACAACACCAACCCGAACGCCACCGCCGTCGGCGCCATCTACGGCTACTCGCACACCACAGGCGGCTACGACGGCGGCCAGGCGGCGTTCGTCCGGGTTCCCGTCGCCGACGTCGGCCCCACGCTCATCCCGGAGTGGATGTCGGACGAGGACGCGGTGATGCTCACCGACGCGCTGCCGACCGGGTACTTCGGCGCCCAGCTCGGCGACATCGTCCAGGGCGACGTCGTCGTCGTGTTCGGTGCCGGACCGGTCGGCCTCTACGCCGCCAAGTCCGCCTGGCTGATGGGCGCCGGCAGGGTGATCGTCGTGGACCACATCGAGGACCGGCTCGAGAAGGCGCGCACCTTCGCGCACGCCGAGACGCTGAACTTCACGACGGTCAAGGACATCGCCGTGGAGATGAAGAAGACGACGGACTTCCTGGGCGCCGACGTCTGCATCGACGCGGTGGGGGCGGAGGCCGACGGTGGCTTCATGCAGCACGTGACGACCAAGCTCAAGCTGCAGGGCGGCTCGCCGATCGCGCTGAACTGGGCGATCGACTCGGTCCGCAAGGGCGGCACCATCTCGGTCGTGGGCGTGTACGGCCCGGTGTTCAGCGCGGTGAAGTTCGGCGACGCCATGCAGAAGGGCCTGACCCTGCGCATGAACCAGACGCCGGTGAAGCGGCAGTGGCCGCGGCTGTTCGAGCACGTCAAGAGCGGCGTCCTCAAGCCCAGCGAGATCATCACGCACCGCATCCCGCTCGAGCACATCGCCGAGGGCTACCACCTGTTCTCGAGCAAGCTCGACGGCTGCATCAAGCCCGTCGTCATCCCGAGCGCGAGCTGAGGAGGCTGCCATGACCTACACCGCTGCCAAGCCCCCGCTGCCCGAGACGCCCGAGCAGCTGCGCGCCCGCATCCCCGGCTGGGGCGTCGACCTCGACCCCGCCGACCGGCCGAGCTCCCCGAAGCTGGACTTCCGTGACGACCTCACCGGCGCGCACTGGGAGTTCCCGGACCGGCAGCCGGAGAAGTACCCCCGGGAGCGGTCGATGGAGCACAAGTTCCTGACGCCGGTCTTCGGCACCGCGAGCCCGCCCCGAGGCGTGTCCGGAGCGCTGCGCACGCTGTCGTACCGCAAGTTCAGCGAGGCCGACGTCGCGCACTGGCTGATCCTCATGGCCGCCGACCGGGTGGACAGCATGGGCAGCAGCTTCACGTCCGTGCTGCGCGGCAAGCCGGACAACCCGATCACCGAGACGGGCATCCTCGGCGAGTTCAAGGCGCGCCCGATCCGGGACCGCTTCGGGCGCGGCCGGGCCGACACCAAGCACCAGTGGATGGACCCGCTGATCGTGACGACGCCCTGGGTCCTGCGCGCAGGCGTCGTCTACCTCGTGGCGAAGGGCCTGCGCGCCCGCCGGGACTAGGCGGTACGGCGGCGCAGGAGCACCGCGCCGAGCAGCGCGGTGAGCGCGCCCAGCCCGAGCGCGGCGGACCCGCCGGTGGCCGGCAGG
>JAOPWK010000344.1 GCA_025965735.1 Frankiales bacterium | reverse complement strand
CAGCGTGCGGCTGCCGGTCTGCACCTCCAGGTGCCGGCCGGTCTCAGGGTCGACCAGGCGCAGCACGCCCACCGAGGGCAGCTCGAGCTCGCGCGGGTCGACCACCTCGGCGACGACGACGTCGTGCCGACGCGCCAGGGTGCGCAGGGGCTGCGCCCACGACGGCTCACCCGAGGCGCCGCCGTCGAGCAGGTCGCTCACGACGACGACGAGCCCGCGACGGCGGGGCGGGTTCGCGACGGCACGCAGCCCGTCCGCGAGCGAGGGGCCAGGGCCGTCGACGGGGCGGGTGGTCTGCAGGACGTGCAGCAGCGCGAGGGAGGCGAGGCGGCCCGGCCGAGCCGGGACCCGGCGTACGCCGTCGGACAGCACGACGGCACCCAGCCGGTCACCGGGTCCGCCGGCCAGGTGCCCGAAGGCGGCGGCCAGCGCCACAGCCACCTCGCGCTTCTCGGACGTGACCGTGCCGAAGGACATCGAGGCGGTGAGGTCGACCACCAGCGTCGTCTCGAGCTCGCGCTCGGCCACCGCCTGCCGGACGTGCGGGTCGCCGGTGCGCGCGGTGACGGCCCAGTCGATGCGCCGCACGTCGTCGCCCGGCGAGTACGCCCGGGCCTCGGCCGGCTCGGTGCCGGGACCGGGCAGGTAGCCGAGGTGGTCACCCTGCAGCAGGCCGTCGAGGCGGCGGGCGACCTGCAGCGACAGCCGGCGTACGGAGGTCTCGGCCGCCAGCGGTGGCGGCGGCAGAGGAGCTGGACCTCTCACGCCACCCCTTCGCCCGACCGCCAGTGCTGTGCGGGCTGCTGGGACGGGGCGACCTGCGGCGGCTCGACCGCCTCGAGCACCTGCTCCACGAGCCGGGTGGCCGGTACTTCGTCGGCCAGCGCCTCGTAGGTCAGGACGAGCCGGTGCGCCAGCACGTCGACGGCCAGGTCCGCCACGTCGACGGGCAGCACGTAGTCGCGGCCGCGCAGGACGGCGAGCGCCTTGGAGCCCTGCACCAGGCCCAGCGAGCCGCGGGGCGAGGCGCCGTGCGCGAGCAGCGGCTTGATGCCGGGCAGGCCCCAGCGCTCGGGCTCGCGGGTGGCCATGACGAGGCGCACGGCGTACTCGCCGACGGCGTGGTGCACGAAGACGCCGTCGACCGCGTCCTGCAGGCTGACCAGCTCGTCCAGGCTCAGCACCTGCTCGGCGTGCGGCGGGGAGACGGCCATGCGCCGCACGATCTCCATCTCTTCGACCATCGTCGGGTGGCCGACGCTGACCTTCATGAGGAAGCGGTCGCGCTGCGCCTCGGGCAGCGGGTAGACGCCCTCGGACTCGATGGGGTTCTGCGTGGCCAGCACGAGGAACGGCCGCGGGAGCTTGTGCGTGACCCCGCCGATGGAGACCTGCTTCTCGGCCATGACCTCGAGCAGCGCCGACTGGACCTTCGCCGGCGCGCGGTTGATCTCGTCGGCCAGCACGAGGTTGGCGAACACGGGCCCGAGCTCGACGTCGAAGGCCTCCTGCGAGGCGCGGTAGATGCGCGTGCCGAGGATGTCGCTCGGCACCAGGTCCGGCGTGAACTGCAGCCGCACGGAGGAGCCGCCGACGACGGTGGCCAGGGTCTCGACAGCGAGGCTCTTCGCGACGCCGGGCACGCCCTCGAGCAGGCAGTGCCCGCGTGCGAGCAGGGCGACCGCCATCCGCTCGACCATCCGGTCCTGCCCGACGACGACCTTCTTGACCTCGAACAGCGCGCGCTCCAGCAGCGCCCCCGCGTCGACCGTGCTCATCGGCTCGCCCACCGGCTGCGCGGTCCTGCGCGTCGTCCCTGCCACGTGCTTCTCCCTCTGCCGCCTCCTACCACTGTCCCCCGAGCGTGCAGGGCGCCTCGTGAAGGGGGCGTGAAGAGGACCTACCGCTTGCGGACCGGGCGCGGTCCGTACAGCAGCTCCTCGCGCTCGCCCTCGGACAGGCCGCCCCAGACGCCGTACGGCTCGCCGCTGGTCAGCGCGTGGTCCAGGCACTCGCGCTTGACCGGGCAGGTGGCACAGACCTGCTTGGCCGCCGACTCCCGCTCGCTGCGGGCCGGCTCGCGCTCCCCGTGGGGGTGGAAGAACAGGTCGTCGCGTCCGCGGCATCGCGCCGAGACCTGCCAGTCCCAGCGCCAGGTCTGGGCGCCGGGGGGACGAGCGGTGCCGAGGAGGTCAGGCACGGCGGGGCTCCTTGTTCGAAGAGATGTCCCAGTCTCTCCTACAACACGTAGAACTTCTACCGCTCGTAGTATGACCCGCGTGACACGTCGCGGGGACCTCGAACGCGCGGCGATGGAGGCGGTCTGGGAGACCGGACCGTGCACCGCCCGGCAGGTGGCGGAGCGCCTCGCCGACCGCGGCCTCGCCTACACGACCGTGCTCACGGTGCTGGGCCGGCTCGAGGGCAAGGGCCTGCTCGAGCGCACCCGCGCGGCGCGGGCGCACACGTACCGCGCCGTGGCCACCCGCGAGGACCACATCGCCCTGCTGATGCAGAGCGCCCTCGGCCAGGCAGACGACCGCGAGGCGGCGCTGCAGCACTTCGCCCGATCGGTCAGCCCGGCGGAGGCCGACGCGCTGCGCAGGGCGCTCGAGGGCCGGTGATCCCCGCAGCAGCAGCCCTTCTGGGCTGCCTGCTGCTGCTCGTGCTCGTCGTCCCGGAGCGGCTGGCCCGGGCCCGCTGGGCACCCCGCTCCCCCGGCCTGGCGCTCCTGCTCTGGCAGGCACTGGGCCTGGCCGGCGGGCTGCTCGCGCTCGAGGTGGCCGTCACCGTGGCGCTCGCCCCGGCGGGCCCGACGCACCTCGAGGCGCTGCGGGCGCTCGGTGCGGGTGACGTCGCCTCCATGCCCTTCTGGGCCGGGATCGCCCTAGCAGCAGGCACCCTCGTGCTGCTGCGGCTTCTCGGGGTCCTGCTCGCCTCCGCCGCCCGGACGCTGCGCGCGCGGCACGACAACCGCGTCCTGGTCGACCTCGTCGCGACGCGGAACCCGCTGCTCCCCGGCGCCCGCGTCGTCGAGCACGCGCTGCCGTTGGCGTACTGCCTGCCGGGGCTGCGGCCGCGGGTGGTGCTCTCGAGCGCCGTCCTGGCCCTGCTGCGGGAGGAGGAGGTGCGGGCGGTGCTCGCGCACGAGGAGGCGCACGTCGACCAGCGGCACGACCTGGTGGTGCTGCCCTTCGTCGCGCTGCGGTCGACCTTCCCGGGGCTGCGGGCGGTACGGACGGCGGTCGGCGAGGTCGCGCTGCTCGTCGAGATGCTGGCCGACGACCGGGCGGCCCGCCGGCACTCCCGCGACGTCCTCGCGCGAGCCCTCTACAAGGTGGGCACGGGCGCCGCCCCCGCCGGCGGGCTGGCCGCCGCCGGCAGCTCGGTGCTGCCGCG
>JAOPWK010000319.1 GCA_025965735.1 Frankiales bacterium | reverse complement strand
GGGCTGCTGTCGCCGCGTGGGCCGAGGCGCCGTCGGAGGCGATCGCCCAGGCGTACGCCGACGAGCTGCTGGAGGCCTTCGAGGACGACCTCGACACCCCACGCGGCCTGCAGGTGCTGCGGCGCCTGGAGAAGGACGCCATCGTCAGCGACGGCGCGAAGTTCGAGACGTTCGCCTGGGCGGATGCGCTGCTGGGGCTGGACCTCGTCCGGCAGGTCGGCCAGTCGGTGCGGCTGCCGGACGGCGCTGCTGCGCTCCTGGGGCAGCGCGCCGAGGCGCGCGCGAGCAAGGACTTCGCCGCCAGCGACCGGCTGCGCGACGACTTGGCGACGATCGGCGTGCAGGTCAAGGACACCAAGGAGGGCCAGCAGTGGACGCTCGGGTGAGGGCGCTCGCTGTCGTCGTGCCGCTCGCGCTGAGGGGCTGCGCCGGCTCGGCCGAGGGCACGCTGGCCGGTCCGCCGCGGGGGTAGCTCACGGCAGCGTCGAGGAGGTGTCCGCGGCGCTGGAGGCGCAGGGACTGCCGTGCCGGGACTCCGAGCGCGTGACCCTCCCCGGAGGCAGCGAGGAGGCGGAGCCTGCGCGCTCCAGCCGGCCGACGAGCGGGTGCTCCTGGTGCACTTCCTGACCCCGCGCGGTGTGCGCGCGTTCGAGCAGCAGATGCGCGCCGAGGGGCGGCACGGCGCCTACGCCCAGTCCTGGGCGATGCGCACCCGTACCCAGGAGACGGCCGAGCTGGTCGTCCGGGCGCTGCTCCACCGGGCGACCTCCTAGCGCGGCGGCTTGCCGCAGATGAACCTCGGTTCGGGCTTGTAGCGGGTCTTGAAGGGCTCGCGCCGGAGCTCCCTGCCGCCGTCCACGAACACCCGCGTCACGACGATGTCGAAGCCCTCCGCGCCCTCAGTCGCGGTGCAGTCCTCGCGGTCGACGTACTCGGTCCCGAAGTCGCGGATCCGCGTGCGCGGCCCGGTGATCGACCGAACCTCGTCGAAGCGCTTGGTGCCCCAGAAGGTCACCGTGATCGACGTGCCCGTGAAGCTCGTCTTCACCAGGACGCCGTGCGGGCTGTCGTTCTCGAAGACGAGGTCGGGCAGCGGGAAGCTGACCGTCGCCTCCCGGCCCGGCGGGTAGCGGCTGATGTAGTAGCTGTGAGGGGTGTGGGTGATGTCCTTGAGCCCGCTGAAGAAGACCGCGTTGAACAGCGTCGTGGCGAACTGCGACACACCGCCGCCGACGCGGTCCACGAACTGCCCCTCGAGGATCTGCGGGGCCTCCTTGAAGCCGCGGGCCTTGTCGCGCGGGCCGACGTAGCCGTTGAGGTCGAAGCGGTCGCCCGGCCGCAGGACGTAGCCGTCGACGATCTCGGCCATCCGGTGGATGTTCTCGACGCGCGGCCGGCAGCAGGGGTGCCGCGTCGTGAACGTGCCGATGACCTCGCGCACCCCGAGCCCCTGAGCCACCTCTGTCGAGACGCGCGGCTGCGACACCGTCAGCGGCGCCGACGCCCTGCGCGGCGCCTCGTCCGTCAGCACGCCCCTCACCGCCTCGGCCAGGTCCTCGGCCGACAGGGACATGCCGGTCTTCGACGGGACCACGACGGGCTTCCCGCTGGACACGTCGAAGGTGGCGTTGACGGCGGGGGTCCCGACCGTGCGGAGCTTGCCGGACACGCGCTCGTGCAGCACCTCTGCCTCGAGCCGCGGCTCGATCTTCCCGTCGTCGTCCGCCTCGAGCCGCAGCGCCTTGGCGATGTCGATCGGCTCGACCACGAGCGGGTCGCCCTCGACGTCCACCGTGAGCGGAGCAGCGACCGCAGGGGCGGCGACCTCGTCGCGCACCCGCCGTACCTGCTCCGCCGTGGTCTTCACCGGCGTGATCTCGGCAGCCGCCTGCACGCGCGTGGACAGGTACGAGGACTGCAGCGCGCTGATCGTGCGCGGGACGTCGAGCGAGCGGCCGGTCAGCGGGAGCGCCTCGACCGGCTCGCCCTCCGGGGTGAAGCGGACGGCTCCCTCCCGGGGCTCGCGGTCGAATCCCTTCTTCAGCCGCTCCAGCTCTGCGGTCAGCCGGGCCGAGTCGTAGGACGGCACCGGGTCGACGGCGCGCTCCGAGCCCAGCCGCGACATGAGGCGGTCGACCATCCCGGCGTCCAGCGCCCGGTCGACCGTGGCCTGCTCGTCCAGGTCGATGCCGGCCTTCAGCGGGTCGAGCTGCAGCGCCTCCTCGTCGGCGACCAGCGAGATGGACGACGTGCGCTCGGTGGTGAAGGCGGACTCCAGCCGCTCCACCGCCGCGGCGCGCGACAGGCCGCCGATGTCGATCGCGCGGACGGTCGTGCCCTCCGGGACGCCGCTGCCCGAACCGGCCAGCGCAGCGCCGCCCCCGGCGACCACGACGGCGACAGCCGCGCACGACAGGAGCAGGGCACGGCGGGTCACAGCAGGTCTCCGGGGATCAGTCGCGGCGGAAGGCGCGGTAGCGGCCCTCGTAGTACAGCAGCGGATCGCCCTCGGGGTCGGGAACGCCGAGCCCGAGCACCTCGCCGATCACGACGGTGTGGTCGCCCGCGTCGGTGGTCGAGACGGTGCGGCACTCGAGCGAGGCCAGCGCGCAGTCGACGACGGCCGCCCCGGTGATCGGGCCGTGGGTGTGCGGCAGGCCGACGAACTGGTCCTCCAGCGGCCGGCCGCGCACGGCGAAGCGGCGGGACACGTCCTCCTGCCCCTGGGCCAGCACGGAGACCGCCCACGTGCCGGAGGTCAGCACCACGTCGTGGAAGCGGGCGACCTTCTCGGCGCAGAACAGCACGAGGACCGGGTCGAGCGAGACGCTGGTGAAGGAGTTGCAGGTCATGGCGTGGTGCTCGCCGTCGAGCATCGCCGTGATGACCGTGACGCCGGTCGCGAACCGCCCGACCACGCGGCGGTAGTCGAGGACGTCCAGCACGAGGTCGACCCTACGTGGCGGACAGCCGCGCGTTGTCGATGACGATGGCGGCCGGGCCCTCGATGAGCTTCAGCGTGGACAGCGCGGTCTCGCCGAAGGCGTTCTTGGTCGCGCTGGACAGCGCGAGCACGCCCACGACAGCGCCGCCGTGACCGCGCAGCGGCATGGAGGCGTACGTCGCCATCTCGGCCTGCTCCGGGCCGTTCGGCAGGTCCTCGGGGTCCTCGACCAGCTCACCCCCGGCTTGCGCCACCCGCGTCGACAGGTCGGGGGGGCTGACGCTGATCGCCTCTGCGGCCGCGGACATGAACTCGGTGTAGTGCTCCTGCGCGGTGTCCTTGCCGACGGCGACGTACGCGACCTTCTCCGCGGCGAGCAGGACGGCTGCCAGGTCGTAGCCGACGAAGCGCTGCAGCACGCCGAGCAGCGCGGCCACCGACTGCTCCAGCCCGTTCGCGGTCGCCGCGATCGCGGTGACCGCCTGCGCCACGGAGGACTCGAACAGCTTGCGGTCCAGCAGGTCGCAGACCCGGCTGAGCACGTCCTCCTCGGACAGCTCCAGCGGGTCGGCCTTGAGAGCAGGGCGGCCGCCGCGCGCGGCCTGCCCGGCCATCAGCACCTCGCTGATGGTGGCGGCGAGCTCGCCGGCCTCGAAGTCCTTGGTGAGGTAGCGGTCGACGCCCGCCTGGCCGGCCCAGTAGCGGTCCGCCGCGGCGTCGAGCGACGTCAGCATGACGACGGGGATGTCCGCGGTCTGCCAGTCGTCCTTGAGCACGCGGGCGGCGATGAAGCCCGAGACCCGCGGCATCTGCACGTCGAGCACGACGGCGTCGGGCTGGTGCTCGAAGACCTTCTGCACGGCGCCGATGCCGTCCTCGGCCGCGTGGACCTCGTGGCCCTCCTTGGTGAGGACGCTGGTCACGATCCGGCGCAGGGTCGGGCTGTCGTCGGCGATCACGATGGTGGCCACGGCTACCTGCCTACCAGTCGACGAACGGTCGCCACGAGCTGCTCCTGGTCGAACTCGTTCTTGAGCAGGTACGCCGAGCAGCCCGCGTCCAGGCCCGCCTGACGGGCGTGGTCCTCCCCGCGCGAGGTCATGATGATGACCGGGACGTTCTCCCAGCCCTTGGTACGACGGATGGTCCGGGTGAGGTCGAAGCCGTCCATGCCGGGCATCTCCACGTCCGACAGGACGAGGTCGGCCGGGTCGTCGCGCAGCCGGGCCGCGCCGTCGAGACCGTCGACGGCGGTCTCCACCTGGTAGCCGGCGCCTTCGAGGATGACCCGCTCGAGCTCGCGCACGCCGACGCTGTCCTCCACGACGAGCACGCGCGGCTTCCGCCCACCCGCGGCGACAGGTGCCTTGGCCGAGCGGGTGACGACGGTGGCGCCCACGGCGGGCGAGGGCCCGACGACGCGCTCGGCGAGCTCGCGCAGGTCCAGGAGGCAGACGACGCTGCCGTCGCCGTCGATGGTGGCGCCCGCGATGGCGGGCACGCGGCCGAGGAAGTCGCCCAGGTCCTTCACGACCAGCTCACTCTCGCCCTCGAGCCGGTCCACCGCCCAGGCGACCATCGACCCGGAGCCGCCGGCGTGCCGGACGACGAGCGCGGAGCCGGGGCTGTCGCCGGGTGCCCGGGACAGGCCGAGCGCGGCGCCGAGGTCCAGCAGCGGGATCGAGACGCCGTGCCGCACGACCACCGCGGCACCGGCGAGCGTGTGCACCTCGGCGTCGCGCAGCGACAGCGACTCGACGACGCCGGGGACCGGCACGGCGTACCGCTCGTCGCCGACGCGAGCGAGCAGGCAGCGCAGCACGCCGAGCGTGACGGGCAGGGTCAGGACGAAGGCGGTACCGGCGCCCGGCTCGCTGCGCACCTCGACGGAACCGCCGAGCTCCTCGACCGCGTCGCGCACCACGTCCAGACCGACGCCGCGGCCGGAGGTCTCGGTGACGGTGCTCGCGGTGGAGAAGGCCGGCGCGAAGAGCAGCTCGAGCAGGGCCGAGCCGGCCAGCGTGGTGTCGGCGGGCAGCAGGCCCAGCTCGACCGCCTTGCTGCGGACGCGGTCCTCGTCGACGCCGAAGCCGTCGTCGGCGACCTCGAGCACGACGGTGCCCGCGACGCCGCGGGCGGTGACGCGGACGACGGCCTCGGCGGGCTTGCCTGCGGCCAGCCGCACGTCGGCGGTCTCGCAGCCGTGGTCGACGGCGTTGACGACGAGGTGCTTGAGGGCGTCCGCCACGCCATCGAGCACCTGCTTGTCGATCTCGACGTCCTCGCCGGCGGTCTCGAGGCGGACGTCCTTGCCGGTGGCCTGCGCGACGTCACGGACGATGCGCGGCAGGGTGGAGAAGGCCCGGCGCACCGGCACCATCGCCAGCCCCATGGCGCCGTCGCGGACGAGCGCCATGCCGCCGCGGTGGCCCTCGACGAGCTCGCGCAGGCCGCGCACGGCACCAGAGAGGTCGTCACCCGCGCCGACCAGCCGGTGCAGGGCGAGCGCGACGTCGGGCGGGAGCGTGGAGGCGCTGCGCAGGGTGGCCTGC
Source organism: Frankiales bacterium (assembly GCA_025965735.1). Taxonomy (GTDB): domain Bacteria; phylum Actinomycetota; class Actinomycetes; order Mycobacteriales; family SCTD01; genus SCTD01. Next base: position 2,628 of record JAOPWK010000319.1, on the reverse strand, counting down.
CGGAGCGTGGCCGCCCACCGGGCCTGCTCGGCAGCCATGGACAGTAGGCCGGTGGTGGTCTGCTCGATGCGCCGGGCGCCGAGGTCGGCCTCGCCCACGACGTCGAGCAGCTCGTACACCTTGCTGGCGGCGACGCGCACGGAGTCGCTGCCGGCGCGCACGATGGCTTCCGGGGGCGCCGGCGGCGTGGGCACCACCGGCTCGCGCGGGACGACCCGCCGCTCGACCTCGGCGACGGGCTGCGCAGGCACGGTGACCTTCGCGGCGAGCACCGGCACGGTGGCCGGCTCCGCCCCGTCGACGGCAGCGGCCAGCGCCTCGACCACCGGGGTGAGGTCGTCGTCGGTGAGCTCGCCGCCGGGCAGGGCACGGCCGATGGCGTCGCAGGAGGCGAGCAGCAGGTCGACGAGGTCCCGGCGCACGGCGAAGCGCCCGTCGCGCAGCGCGCCGAGCAGGTCCTCCATGGAGTGCGAGACGTGCAGGACGCCCTGCAGGCCGAGCATGCGGGCCGAGCCCTTGACGGTGTGCGCGTCCCGGAACAGCGAGCCGACGACCTTCTTGGGGTTGCCGTGGTCCTCGAGCGTCAGCAGTCCGGCCTGCAGCGAGGCGAGCCGCTCCTCGACCTCCGCGCGGAAGGTCGCGAGCAGCTCAGGATCGTCACCCCACGCCGTCATGCAGACGTCGTCGGCGCAAAGCAGCCCTGCCTGAAGCAGCACGACGCCCGCCGGCCTCGGGGGCACGGCGGGCGCCGGAGCTGCAGGGACTGCTAGCTGACCTTGAACTGCGCGATCGACGAGCGGAGCTCCGCGGCCAGCACGTTGAGCTGGGCTGCGGCTGCGGCGGCCTGGCGGGAGCCGACGGCGTACTGGCGGGACACGTCGGACACCTGCGTCATCGCCGCGACGACCTGGTCGGAGGCCGAGCGCTGCTGCTGCGTCGCGATGCTGATCTCCTTGGCGGCGGTGGTGGTCTCGTCGACCATGCCGCTGATCCGCTCGAGGGCGTCGACGACGCCGCGGGCCAGCTGGGTGCCGGCGCGGACCTCCTTGGCCCCCTCCTCCGACGCGATGATCGTGGAGTTGGTCTCGGCCTGGATCTCGCCGACGATCGCCTGGATCTGACCGGCGGACTCCTGCGAGCGCTCGGCCAGCTTGCGCACCTCGGAGGCGACGACGGCGAAGCCGCGGCCGTGCTCGCCGGCGCGGGCCGCCTCGATGGCGGCGTTGAGGGCGAGCAGGTTGGTCTGGTCGGCCAGGTCGTCGATGACGTCGAGGATCCGGCCGATCTCGTGGCTCTTCTCGCCGAGCGACAGCGCGCGGGTGGCGATGGAGTCGACGCGGTCGGCGATGGTGTCCATCGACTCGACCGACGCGCTGACGGCGGCGCGGCCCTGCTCGGCGTAGCGCAGCGTCTCGGCGGCGTAGCGGGCGACGGCCTCGGAGGTCTCGGCGATCTGCGCGGCCGTGGCGGCCAGCTCCTCGATGCTGGAGGTGGTCTCGCTGACGGCGGAGGAATGCTGGGTGGCGGAGGCGGCGTGCTCCTCGGCGGTGGCCAGCAGCTCGCCGGCGGAGGCGCCGATCTGCTCTCCGCCGCTGCGGATCTGGCCGACGAGGTCGCGCAGGTTGCTGATGGTGTGGTTGAAGGCGGTGGACAGGCCCTGCAGCTGCTTGGTCTCGTGGGCGACGTCGACCTCGGCGGCCAGGTCGCCCTCGGCAGCGCGCTCCAGGTAGGCGGACAGCTCGGCGACGCGGGCCTCGAGCGCCTTGCGCTCCTCCCGGGCCTTCCGGCGCAGCTCCCAGACCGCCGCCGACAGCGTCGAGTTGAACCAGGAGACGATCGGGAAGGTGGCGCCGACCAGGACCAGCGGTCCGATCGCCGCCTTGTCCAGGTTGTGCGAGAGCGCCGTGGCGACGACGAGGCCGACCGAGGCGGACAGCCCGAACAGCGAGGCCTGCCAGGCGTTCATCGACACGGCGGCGAACAGCACCACACCGAAGTAGCAGATCCAGAAGGGGCCGCGGATGCCGCCGGTGACGGCCACGTCGGCCGTGACCCAGACGTGGATGGAGATGCAGAGCAGCGCGCGCACCACGGTGATGTTGGCGAGCACGAAGTGCGACTTCATCGCCAGCCGCGGCAGCACCGTGAGGAACCCGGTGACGAGCACGCCGAAGACCGTCCAGGCGAGGACGGCGTAGAGGTGGATCGTCACGCCCTCGGGCGCGCCCAGTTCGTGCATCAGCACGGCAGCAGCCACGCCGACCAGGAGGCTCAGCCAGGTCATGATCGCGGCGGCTCGGGCGAGCCTGATCGAGAAGTCCATGTCGTGCCCTTCGGCGGTCGGGAGGGGTTGCTGTAGCCCTAGCCGGCGCGGCGGGCGCGCGGCAGCGAGGAGGCGAGGGCCAGGACCGCGTCGAGGTCCAGCACGCCGTACGGCCCCTCGGAGTCGGTGACCTGCCCGGCGAGCAGGCTGCTGGTCGACTCGGGCAGGTGCACGAGCGCCGGCTCGACGGCCTCAGGGTCCAGCGCGGCGCCGCCGGCGACCGACTCCACCAGCACGCCGACACGGATGCCGCCGTGGTGCAGGACGACCAGCCGGCCGCGCCGGTCCAGCTCGCCGCTGTCGGC
>JAOPWK010000316.1 GCA_025965735.1 Frankiales bacterium | reverse complement strand
CGGCCCGCCGTCCCCGCCAGCTGCAGCGTCCGGGGCGCGCGCCCGTCGACGGGGCGCACCGCGACAGCTGGCGCAGGTCTCAGCGGGAGAGCATCCGACCGACGGCGCCCATCAGCTCCTGAACCTGCTCCTCCGGGTCCTCCGGGCCGCCGCCGTGCCCGAGCAGGCAGTGCCGGGCGTGCCCGTCGAGCAGCCCGAGCGCGACCTTGTCCAGCGCCGCCCGCACGGCGTTGATCTGCGTGAGGACGTCCACGCAGTACCGGTCCTCCTCGACCATGCGCGAGATCCCGCGCACCTGCCCCTCGACGCGGGCCAGCCGCTTCTGCAGCTGGTCCTTGCTGGCGGTGTAACCACGGGCGGGAGCGTCGGCCATGGCAGGAACATACCCGAGGGGGGTATGGTTGTCACGAAGACACCGACCTCAGGAGGACCTCGTGGAGCAGCGCACCTACACCGTCACCGGCATGACCTGCGGCCACTGCGTCGCGTCCGTGACCGAGGAGGTCGGGGACGTCGCCGGCGTGCAGAGCGTCGACGTCGTCCTCGAGACAGGGGCCGTCACGGTCACCGGGGCGGGCGTCTCCGACGACGCGGTCAAGGCCGCGGTCGAGGAGGCGGGCTACGCGGTGGCGGCGTCGTGAAGGAGCTGACCGCCCCGGTGCGCCTGGGCGTGTTCGGCGCCGGCCTCGTCGCCGTGTTTGCCGCTTCGCTGGGCCTCGGCCGGCTCACCGGCGGCGAGGTCGCCCAGGCCGCGCCCGCGGACGAGGCGCACGTCGAGGAGTCGCACGAGGCCGACACGGCCGTCACCGGGACGAGCCTGTCGGACGGCGGGCTGCGCCTGGACGTGCCCACCACGGTCATCCCGCCGATGCAGTCGACCCCCTTCCGCTTCCGGGTGCTGAGCGGGAGCGGGCCCGTCACGCGGTACGACGTCGAGCAGGGCAAGCGGATGCACCTCGTCATCGTCAGCCGCGACCTGTCCCGCCACGCGCACCTGCACCCGGAGCTTTCCGCCGACGGGACCTGGAGCACACCGCTCACCCTGGCTCCCGGCTCCTACCGCGCGGTGGCCGACTTCAGCGTCGACGGCGACCGCCGCAGCCTGGCGGTCGACCTGGCCGCCGCCGGTGCGCTGTCCCCGGCGCCGCTGCCGCCGCCCGCCAGCACCGCCGTCGTGGACGACCTGCGCGTCGAGCTCGGGCGAGAGGGCTCCACGCTCACCTTCACCGCCTTCCGCGGCAGCGCCCCGGTGGTGCCCGAGCCGTACCTCGGAGCCCGCGGCCACCTGGTCGCCTTCCGCTCCGGCGACCTCGCGTACGCCCACGTCCACCCGTCCGGCGACGAGGGCGCCGCCACCTCGTACGAGGCGGAGCTGCCGGGACCGGGCACCTACCGGCTGTTCCTCGAGCTGCAGGTCGACGGCCGCGTCCGCATGGCGCCGTTCACCCTGGAGGTGACCGCATGAACGCACCCCGCATGAGCACCCTCGACCTGCCCGTCCAGGGCATGACCTGCTCGTCGTGCGCGAACCGCATCGAGCGCAAGCTCAACAAGCTCGACGGCGTCACCGCGACGGTGAACTACGCGACCGAGCAGGCGTCGGTCCAGTACGACGACGCCGTCGTCACGCCGGACGACCTGGTCAAGGCCGTCGAGGCGGCGGGCTACAAGGCCGTGCTGCCGACCGCCGACCAGGAGCCGGCTGCCGAGCCCGAGGACCCGACCCGCGCGCTGCTGCGCCGGCTGGGCATCTCCTGGCTGCTCACGCTGCCGGTGCTGGCGCTGTCGATGGTCCCTGCGCTGCAGTTCGACAACTGGCAGTGGATCGCGCTCCAGCTGGCCACGCCGGTCGTGCTCTGGGGCGCCTGGCCGTTCCACCGCGTGGCCTGGCACAACACGCGGCTCGGCACGGCCTCCATGGACACCCTCGTATCGATGGGGGCGCTGGTCAGCTGGCTCTACTCGATCGTCGTCCTGCTGGCCACCTCCGCAGGCGACACCGGCTTCCGCATGCCGTTCGAGCTGCGAGTCGGCTCGCACGGCACGACGCCGGAGCTCTACCTCGAGGTCGGCGCCGCCCTCACCGCGTTCCTGCTCACCGGCCGCTACCTCGAGGCCCGCGCCAAGCGCAGCAGCGGCGCCGCGCTCAAGGCGCTGCTCGCCCTCGGCGCCAAGGACGCCGCCCGCCTGACCGCGGACGGCGGCGAGGAGCGGGTCCCGGCGAGCGAGCTCGTCGTCGGCGACCGCTTCGTCGTCCGGCCCGGAGAGAAGATCGCGACCGACGGCACCGTCCTGGAGGGGCGCAGCGCGGTCGACCTCTCGCTGCTCACCGGCGAGTCGGTGCCGGTGGAGGTCGGCGAGGGTGACGCCGTCACCGGAGCCACCGTCAACGTCGGCGGCCGCCTGGTCGTGCTGGCCACCCGCGTGGGCAGCGACACCGCGCTGGCCCAGATCGGCCGGCTGGTCACCGCCGCGCAGACCGGCAAGGCGCCGGTGCAGCGGCTCGCGGACCGCGTCGCCGCGGTCTTCGTCCCGGTCGTGCTCGCGCTCGCCGTCGGCGGGCTCGGCTGGTGGCTCGGTGCGGGCGCGTCCACCGCCAAGGCGGTCACCGTCGCGGTCGCGGTGCTCGTGATCGCCTGCCCCTGCGCGCTCGGTCTGGCGACCCCCACCGCGCTGCTCGTGGGCACGGGTCGCGGGGCGCAGCTCGGCATCCTCATCAAGGGCCCCGAGGTGCTCGAGTCGACCCGTCGCGTGGACACCGTCGTGCTGGACAAGACCGGCACCGTCACCACCGGGCAGATGAGCCTGCTGTCCGTGGCGACCGTCGGCGCCGACGAGCAGGAGGTGCTCCGGCTGGTCGGCGCGCTCGAGGACGCCAGCGAGCACCCGATCGCCCGCGCCATCGCGACGGCTGCGCGCGAGCGGGTCGGGGAGCTGCCCGCGGTCGAGTCGTTCGAGAACCGCGAGGGCCTCGGCGTGCAGGGCGTCGTGGACGGTCACGCCGTCGTCGCCGGCCGCCCGCAGCTGCTGGCCGACTGGTCGCTGGCCATGCCCGAGCAGCTGCAGGCCGCGGTCGACGAGGCCCGCGCCGCCGGCCGTACCGTCGTCGTCGCCGGGTGGGACGGCCAGGTGCGTGCGACCCTCGTCGTCGCCGTCACCGTCAAGCCGACCAGCGCCCTGGCGGTGCGCCGGCTGCGTGCGCTGGGCCTGCACCCGGTGCTGCTGACCGGCGACAACGAGGCGACCGCACGCGCCGTCGCCGCCGAGGTCGGCATCGACGAGGTCATCGCCGACGTGCTGCCCGCCGACAAGGTCAGCGTGGTGAAGCGGCTGCAGGAGGAGGGCCGCGTCGTCGCGATGGTCGGCGACGGCGTCAACGACGCCCCGGCACTGGCCCAGGCCGACCTCGGGCTGGCGATCGGCACCGGCACCGACGTGGCGATCGAGGCCAGCGACCTGACCCTCGTGCGCGGCGACCTCACCGCTGCCGCCGACGCGATCCGGCTGTCCCGCCGCACGCTGCGGGTCATCAAGGGCAACCTGTTCTGGGCGTTCGCCTACAACGTGCTGGGCATCCCGCTGGCCCTGGCCGGGCTGCTCAACCCGCTGATCGCGGCCGCGGCGATGGCCTTCTCCAGCGTCTTCGTGGTCACGAACAGCCTGCGGCTGCGGGCCTTCTCGCCGCTGCCGCACGAGCCGCAGCCGGCGCCGGCGCAGCCTCGCCGGGAGCGGGTGGCGCGTCCCACCGGCGGCTCGTGGGAGCAGCGCAACTACTCGTCCTGATCCGCCAGCCGCGCGAACAGCACCATGTCCACCCGTCGGCCCGGCTCGCGCGGCGCCGGGCGAACGGCGCGCGCGATGCCCTCGCGGACCCAGCCGGCCTTCTCCGCCGCCCGCTGCGAGGCGACGTTCTGCACGTCGGCGTACAGCTCGACCCGCGCCATGCCCAGCGCCTCGACCCCCCAGCCGGCGTGCAGCCGGGCCGCCCGTCCGGCCACGCCGCGGCCGCGCGCCC
>JAOPWK010000315.1 GCA_025965735.1 Frankiales bacterium | reverse complement strand
GCGCATCCGCCAGGCGGCGATCAGGGCTGCCGCGGCGCGCGAGGCCGCCAGGAAGAAGGCCGCCGCTGCGGCGGCCGCCGCCTACGAGGCCGAGCGCAAGCGGCGTGAGCGGGCCGGGCAGAAGCCGGCCGCCAGGCCCCGGCCGCAGGCCGCCTCGGACGAGCAGTCCGGCCGCATGCTCTGGCCGGCGCCCGGTCGGCTGACCAGCCGCTACGGCTACCGCGAGCACCCGATCTACGGGGACCGCCGCTTCCACGCCGGCATCGACATCGGCGGCGGCCTGGGCGCACGGGTCCGCGCGTCGGACGCCGGCATCGTCACCTACGCGGGGTACGCCAGCGGCTACGGGACCCTCGTCGTCATCAGCCACGGGACGAGGGGCGGCCGCGACCTGTCGACCGCGTACGCGCACATGGGCCAGCTCACCGTGCGCGAGGGGCAGTCGGTCGGCCGCGGCGACAAGGTCGGCGAGATCGGCAACGAGGGCAACAGCACCGGCCCGCACCTGCACTTCGAGGTGCGGCTGAACGGCGACCCCGTCGACCCGCTGGACTACGTCAGCCCGCCGTAGGCTGGCAGGCGTGACCAAGGGATCCGCCAAGAGCCGCAACGCGGCCAAGGGTCCGCCCGACGGCGCCCGCGGAGGGCGCAACAAGCTGGTCGCCCAGAACAAGAAGGCGCGGCACGACTACGCCATCGAGGACGTGCTCGAGGCGGGACTGGTGCTCACCGGCACCGAGGTGAAGAGCCTGCGGCAGGGCCGCTGCTCGCTGACCGACGCGTACGCCAGCGTGCAGGACGGCGAGGTCTACCTGCTCAGCGCGCACATCCCGGAGTACACCGAGGGGACCTGGAACAACCACGCCCCCCGGCGGCCGCGCAAGCTCCTGATGCACCGGCGCGAGATCACCCAGCTCGCCGTCGCGCTCAAGGAGGGCGGCCTGGCGCTGGTGCCGCTCTCCCTCTACTTCAAGGACGGCCGCGCCAAGGTCGAGCTCGCGCTGGCCCGCGGCCGCAAGTCGCACGACAAGCGCCAGGCGATGGCCGAGCGCGACGCCCAGAAGGAGATGCGCAACGCGATGGGCCTGGCGCTCAAGCGGGGCCGGCGCTGACCCTCACGGACGCCGACGTCCCGGGCGTCTGGCGTGGCCTGGGGCTGCCCGGGATCCTCGACGTGCACGTGCACTTCATGCCGAAGAACGTCATGGACAAGGTTTGGGCGTACTTCGACGCGGTCGGGCCGCTGACCGGCAGCCCGTGGCCGATCGAGTACCGGACCGAGGAGCAGGACCGCCTCGCACGGCTGCGCGCCATGGGGGTGCGCGCGTTCCCGTCGCTGGTCTACCCGCACAAGCCGGGCATGGCCGGCTGGCTCAACGGCTGGGCCGCCGACTTCGCTTCGCGCGAGCCCGACGTGCTGCACACCGCGACGTTCTTCCCCGAGCCGTCGGCGGCCGAGGACGTGCGGGCGGCGCTCGAGGCCGGCGCGCGGATCTTCAAGGCGCACGTCCAGGTCGGCGCGTACGACCCGCGGGACCCGCTGCTCGACCCCGTCTGGGGGCAGCTGTCCGACGCGCAGGTGCCGGTCGTCGTGCACTGCGGCGACGGGCCTGCTGCCGGCGCCTTCACCGGACCCGGACCGTGGGCGGCGGTGATGGAGCGCTTCCCGCACCTGACGGCGGTGGTCGCGCACATGGGCCTTCCGGACTACGAGCCGTTCCTGCGGATGGCCCTCCGGTACGACCGGCTGCACCTCGACACGACGATGGCCTTCACCGACTTCACCGAGCGCGGCGCCCCCTGGCCGCCGGCGCTGACCCCGCTGCTGGCCGATCTGGGGCACCGCGTCCTGTTCGGCAGCGACTTCCCGAACACGCCGTACCCGTACGCCCACCAGGTCGAGGCGCTGCTGCGGCTCGGGCTCGATGACCAGTGGCTGCGCGCCGTCCTGCACGGCAACGCGTCCCGTCTGCTCGCTCTGCCCTAATTCGTCGGCGGCCGCAGCAACGCGTCTAGTCCTCAGTGACTAGTTGGTGGGCTATGGACCTGGTCGGCTGCGCTGCGTCACCATCTGCATTCGCACAGTCATGCCTCGCCCCGCGCTGCGCCAGGCCCTGGGGCTGCGCCAGCGCCGCGTCAAGCCCGTGCCCGCGCCGCGCAGCGAGTCCGACAGCCGCCGCCTGGCGTGTGGTCTCCGGCGGATAGCTGTCCGTCGTACGGGCACAGAACGTCGGCGCGCGGCGTTATGATCTGCGCGACACACTGCAGGACCCACAAGGGGGTGACAGGTCTCGACTCTGGCTGTCGAGGCAGGTGAAGCGGGCCGAGGAAGGCGACGATGATCTCGTTAACCAACAACGTCGCAAAAAAATCAAGCGCCGATTCCCATCGCGCTGCCCCTGCTTACGCCCTCGCGGCCTAGGTAGGAGCTGTCAGCCTGAGAGAGCCTCCGGCTCAGGACCTGGCATCGCTAGGAGGACCACCACCCGCTTTGGCCGCGGGGGCGGGTGGTGAGCTACCGCGGCTGGGCCCGTTCCCGAGATGCTGGTGTCATCGGGAGGGCCGAGAAAAGCACAGCCAGCTGCGCCCGGAGAAGCCCTGCTGAGGTACCGGAGGACGCGGGTTCGATTCCCGCCACCTCCAAGAGCGTGACGTACGCCGCGTGGCGCACGCGCGTTGTTGGCGTCATCCCTGCGACGACCCCTCGGGGTCGTCGCAGGGAGGGCGCCCTTGGGCCCTGCGCTGGCCGTCGTACCTGCTGAGCACCTCATCTGCCCACCTGACGGCGTCCGCGGCCCGGATCCCGGCTGGCTGCGGACGAGTCCACAGCTCCAGGTTCTCCGGGCGGTCGTCGCCACGCAACCCGTTCAGTGGTGCACGGTCTTCCCGGGCAGAAGATGCCGTCCGAGGAGCGTCTCCATGACGAGGACGTGCTCGAAGACGTAGCCGTTGCTGCCGGGCGCGCGGGTGCTCCCGCGCGAGGACCATGACGTAGCCGGCCTTGTGTTGCGTGCGCCCGCCGCGCCACCGACCGTTCGCGCTCCCGGCCGTCGGCCCGCAGGAGTGGCACGTGCTGCTTGCGGCCCCTTGCCTGCGCCACAACGGCAGAGGTCTCGCGAACGACAGGCCGGTCAGCGCAGGTGCCGGCTGGACCGGACGAAGGTGCGCCCGCAGCCCGTGCAGGTGCGCTCCGCCACGTGCCCATGTTGTGAGCGGCCCACGACAGAGATCTCGCACGTCAGGGCCGCTGGGCAACCCGTCCTCGCGGCCTGCGGGCGGCGGGAGAAGGCCGGCCCCGCCTGGGACGTCCTCAGGACGTTCCACGCGGCTGCTTCGGGCACGGGAGGCCGAGGCCCCCGCCACCCGTGGCCTACGTCGAACGGGTCCCTTCGTCCGTGCGCGGAACGCTTGCTGAGGGTGACGAGCGGACAGCCCTGACCAGGACTCGGCATCCCGAAGAGAGCCAGCGACCACCACCACCCGCACCCCTGCGGAGGTGGCCGGCTCGGCCGTCACGGCCGGTTCCGGGAGCGTCGCCGTCATGGGTCCGTCCACCGGCCTGGCCGGCACGGACACCGTTGTCCCCAGTCCGCAGTCGCACCGCAGCAGCTCCCGTTCACGGGCGCTCCCGTGGCCCTGCTGGCCGCCGTCGCGCTCGGCCTCGGTGCGTTCCTCACCGTCGCCGCGCCTCGCTCTGCCTGATCGACCGCACGACCCGGAGGCTGTCCCGCACCACGCGGGACGGCCTGCGGCCGGTCAAGGCGCGGAGCACGAGAGCCGCGCACGAGGACGATCAGGCCAGGTCGATCTCGGCCCAGACGACCTTGCCCTCGTCGGTGGCGCGGAAGCCCCACCGGTCGGCGAGCTCGGCGACCAGCTGCAGCCCGCGGCCGCCCTCGTCCTCGTCGCCCGCGCGCCGGCGGCGGGGCATGTGGTGGCCGGAGTCGACGCTCTCCAGCACCAGCCGGTCCCGGGTCAGCCGCAACCGCAGCTCCACCCGTCCGCGGCCGTGCACCAGCGCGTTCGTGGCGAGCTCGGAGGCGACGACGGTCGCCGTGTCCACCACCTCGTCGAGCAGCATCCAGGACCGCATGGCCAGCCGTGCCTGGCTGCGCACGTCGAACATCAGCGCCCGCTCGCGCGGCACCTCCACCAGGACGGTGCGCGAGCGGGCGTCGACGTCCTCCGGCACCCGGATCAGCAGCAGCGCGACGTCGTCGTCCCCGTCGTGCTCGGCCAGCTGGGACATCACCCTGTCGGCCAGCTGCTCGAGGTCGCCGGGTGCGGAGGCGACCACGTCGCAGAGCGCGTGGATGCCGTCCTCGAGGTCGCTCCCGCGCACCTCCACCAGGCCGTCGGTGTAGAGCGCGAGGGTGGACCCGGGCTGCAGCTGCACCGTCGTCTCGCGCGAGGCGTCGGCCAGCCCCAGCGGCGCCCCCACGTCCACCCGCAGGGCCGAGGTGGCGCCACCGGGACGGCGGACGAGCGGCGGCAGGTGCCCGGCGCTGGCCAGCCGGAGGTCGCGGGTGTGCGGGTCGAACACTGCGTAGACGCAGGTCGCGATGGCGTCGTGGTCGAGGTCGCGCAGGACGCCGTCCAGCACGTCCAGCACCTCGCCCGGCCGCAGGTCCAGCCGGGCGCAGGTGCGCGCAGCGGTGCGCAGCTGGCCCATGACGGCGGCTGCCGGGACGCCGCGGCCCATGACGTCGCCGATGACCAGGGCGAGACGGCCGGCTCCGAGGGCGATCACGTCGTACCAGTCGCCCCCGACCTCGGTGTCCGCGGCGCCGGCGACGTAGCGGACCGCCACCTCCAGCTCCTCGGTCGAGGGCAGCTCCGCCGGCAGCAGCGAGCGCTGCAGCGTCATGGCCGTACGGCGCAGCGACTCGCCCGCGTCGACGACCGTCGTGATGTCGGTCGCCACCATCGCCACGCCGACGCGGGCCGCCGTCTGCGGATCGCGCACCGGGTACCAGCCGGTCGTCCAGTGCGAGCGCGCCCCGTCGCCGTTCACGCCGGTGACCTCGACGCCCAGCACCGCCTCGCCGGTGGCGAGGACCTGGTCGAGCAGCGGCTCCAGCTGGTCGGCCAGCGAAGGCGCGACCTCGCGGACGGTCCGGCCGAGGTGCTCCTGGACGGTGCCGCCGTTGGCGCGGGCGAGCGCCTCGTTGATGTGCAGGAGGCGGCGGTCCCGGTCGTAGTGCGCGAAGCCGACCGGTGCAGCGTCCAGCAGGACCGACAGCAGGGCAGCGTCGTCGCCCGTGGGCAGGTCGTCGACGGCGGTCAGCCGAGGTGCCGGCACGTCGACCGGCAGCTCGGGCTCAGGCGGACTCGACGGCACCGGGTGCGCCGGCGACGCGCGCCGCAGCGGCCAGCCCGGCCGCGAGGGAGCCGACGAGGCGAGCGGCCTCGGCCGGGGTGAGGCGGGTCGTGCCGACGCACTGGTCCTCGCGCCACATGGACAGGACGACACAGTCGGCTTCGACGTGCCACGAGGCACGCAGGGCGCGGCTGCCGTCGCGGGCGTCGCCGAACCACTCGCCGCGCACCGGGAGGGGGACGACGCTCACCGGCCGCAGTCTCCGCTCACGGGTGCAGCGTCCAGCCTCCTGGACGACCTGGCAAGCGGCCGTCCGCTTCGTCCCGCCTCGGGCCGGCGCTGGTGGGCATGGCAACCTCGACACGTCCGTGCAACCAGGAGGTCAGCGTTGATCGACGTCGTCGGAGCCCGCGTCCTGGCTCGAGCCGGCCTGCTGACGCCGACCCGGCCGGACCGCCTGCTGGGCATGGGGCTGGCCGTCCTGCGGTGGGGGATCACGCCGGCCACCGGCTACGCCGCCGGCGCCGCACGCCACCCGCACCGGCTCGCACTGGTCGACGACGACGGCCCGCTGACCTGGCGCGAGGTCGACACCCGGACCGACCGCATCGCCAGCGAGCTGCGCGCCCGCGGCCTGCGCGAGGGCGAGGCCGCGGGTCTGCTCGCCCGCAACGGCCGCGGCCTGGTGGAGGGCGCGGTCGCGCTGGCCAAGTGCGGCGCCGACGTCCTCTACCTCAACACCGGCAGCGCGGCGGAGCCCCTCGCGCAGGTGCTCGAGCGCGAGAAGGCGCGGATGGTGCTGCACGACGAGGAGCTGCGCGAGCTGGTGCCCGACCACCTCCCGGCGGTCACGACCGAGCAGCTCGCCGACCTGGCGCTGACCTCGCCGCTCGGCACGCCGCCCAAGCCGTCACACACCAGCCGGCAGGTCATCCTCACCAGCGGCACCACCGGCGCCCCCCGCGGCGCGGCCCGCAGCGGCGCCACCGTCGAGGACGCGATCGCGGCGCTGTCGGTGATCCCGCTGCGCGGCCGGGAGACGACGGTGCTGGCCGCGCCGGCGTTCCACGCCTGGGGGCTCGGCCACCTGTCCCTGTCCATGCTGCTCGGCTCCACCGTCGTGATGCAGCGCCGGTTCGACCCGCACAAGGTCCTGGCCGCCGTGCAGGAGCACCGCGCGACGGCGCTGGTCGTCGTGCCGGTGATGCTCGAGAAGCTGCTCGGCGCCATGAAGGAGAAGCCGTACGACACCTCGTCGCTGCGGGTCATCGCCTCCAGCGGCAGCTCGCTCCCGGGTGACCTGGTGGAGCGGGTGCAGGCGGTGTTCGGTCCGGTGCTCTACAACCTCTACGGCTCCACCGAGGTGGCCTACGCCGCGGTGGCGAGCCCGGAGGACCTGGCTGCGGACCCGCGGACCGCCGGCCGGCCGCCGCACGGCGTGACGCTGCGCGTGGTCGACGAGCAGGGCGTCGACGTGCCGCCGGGCACCCCAGGCCGGATCTTCGTCGGGAGCGGGCTGTCCTTCGAGGGCTACACCGACGGCTCCGACAAGGACCGGCTCGACGGGCTGGTCTCCACCGGCGACCTGGGCGTGCTGCACGAGAGCGGCCGGCTTACCGTGCTCGGCCGCGACGATGACATGGTCGTGATCGGGGGCGAGAACGTCTACCCCGGTCAGGTCGAGGACGTGCTGGCGGAGGACCCGTCCGTCGCCGAGGTGGCGGTCGTCGAGCAGGAGGACCCGACGTACGGCGTCCGGCTGGTCGCGCACGTCGTCCCCGAGCCCGGGCAGACGATCGACGAGGAGCACCTCAAGGAGCTGGTGCGCAGCAAGCTGGCCCGCTTCGCGGTGCCGCGCGAGGTGAAGGTGCTCGACGAGCTGCCGCGCAACTCGACCGGGAAGGTGCTGAAGAAGGAGCTCCGCAAGCAGTGACCGCCCCCGCTGAGCTCGACCTCCCCGGCCTGGACGAGTCGACGGACGAGGACCGCCCGTGGGTGGCTCTGGTCTGGAACGACCCGGTCAACCTCATGAGCTACGTGACGCACGTGCTCATGGAGCTGTTCGGCCACCCGCGCCCGGTCGCCGAGAAGATGATGATGGACGTCCACACCAAGGGCCGGGCGGTCGTCAGCAGCGGCACCCGCGAGCAGATGGAGCACGACGTGTCCCGCCTGCACGCCAAGGGCCTGTGGGCCACGTTGCAGCAGGACTGATGAGGTTCTCCCGGAAGCGGTCCGGCAGCATCGAGGCCAAGGTCGACGCCGTCGAGGCCGACGTGCTGCTCGCGGTCGCCGGCGACCTGCTGGTGCTGCTCGGCGAGCAGGACGAGCCCGACGAGGACCCGCTCGCCGCGATGGTCGGGCTGTCCAGCGGCCCGATGAAGCGGCCCGACGACCCGGCGCTGGCCCGCCTGCTGCCGGACGCGTACGGCGACGACGACGCTGCCGCCACCGAGTTCCGCCGCTACACCGAGCTCGACCTGCGGGCGGGCAAGCGCGCCCACGCCACCGCCGTGCTGACCGGACTGTCGCCGCTGGCCGGCCGCGGCGGCCGGCTGGTGCTCGACCGCGACGACGCCGACGCCTGGCTCGGGTGCCTCAACGACCTGCGCCTGGTCCTGGGCACGCGGCTGGAGGTCACCGAGGAGACCGAGCTCGAGCCGCGCAGCGACGACCCGCGGGCGCACGCGCTGCAGGTCTACGGCTGGCTCGGATGGCTGCAGGAGTCGCTGCTGTCCTGCCTTGAGCCGCGAGGCCAGTAGAGCGCCTCGGTAGCCTGAGGCGCGTGCTGGAGATCTCGCAGGCCATGGTCGACGCCGTCGTCGCCCACGCCCGCCGCGACCACCCGGACGAGTGCTGCGGCGTGATCGCCGGCCGCGACGGGGTGCCCACCCGGCTGTTCGAGATGGAGAACGCCGAGCGCTCCCCGACGGGGTTCGTCTTCGACAGCGCGCAGTGGCTGCGCGTCTACCGCGACATCGACGACGCGGACGAGGAGCCGCTGGTCGTCTACCACTCGCACACCGCGACCGAGGCCTACCCGTCGCGCACCGACATCCGCTGGTCGGCGACGGCCGGGTTCCCGCACTGGCTGCTCGTCTCGACCCGCTCCGAGGAGCTCGAGCTGCGCTCGTACACGATCCTGGACGGGGTGGTGACGGAGGAGGAGGTCCTCGTCACCTGAGCCCCGCTCCCGGAACAACCCCCCGCTCCAGCCCTGTTGCACGTCCTGAATCCGCAAGACGACACGAGGAGAAGCACCACATGGCCGTCGAGGTCCGCATCCCGACCATCCTGCGCACCTACACGGGCGGCGAGAAGCTCGCCCAGGGCTCCGGCGACACGCTCACCGCGCTGCTCGACGACCTGGACAGCCGGCACAGCGGCCTGCGCGGGCGCCTCGTGACCGACGAGGGCAACCTGCACCGGTTCGTGAACGTGTACGTCAACGACGAGGACGTCCGCTTCCTCGGCGGCCTGCAGACCAAGCTCGCCGACGGCGACAACGTGACGGTGCTGCCCGCAGTCGCCGGCGGCTGACATGCGGTTCGACAGCCTGATGGAGTCCGTCGGGCGCACGCCGCTCGTCGGGCTCCCGCGGCTGTCGCCGTCGCCCGACGTGCGGCTCTGGGCCAAGCTCGAGACGGGCAACCCGACCGGCTCCGTGAAGGACCGCGCGGCGCTGTACATGATCGCGCAGGCCGAGAAGGAGGGCCTGCTGCGGCCCGGCGTCACGGTCCTGGAGCCGACGTCCGGCAACACCGGCATCTCCCTGGCGATGGTGTGCCGTCAGCGCGGCTACCGGCTGGTCTGCGTCATGCCGGAGAACACGAGCATCGAGCGGCGCCAGCTGCTCACGATGTACGGCGCGGAGATCGTGGCCTCGCCGGCCGCCGGCGGCTCCAACCAGGCGGTGGCCATGGCCAAGGAGCTCGCGGCCGAGAACCCCGACTGGGTGATGCTCTACCAGTACGGCAACCCGGCGAACGCCCTCGCGCACTACGAGACGACCGGGCCGGAGATCCTCGAGGACCTGCCGACCATCACGCACTTCGTGGCGGGCCTCGGCACCACCGGCACGCTCATGGGGACGGGCCGCTACCTGCGCGAGTGGCTGCCGGACGTGCGGATCATCGCGGCCGAGCCGCGGTACGGCGAGCTCGTCTACGGCCTGCGCAACATCGACGAGGGCTTCGTGCCGGAGCTGTACGACGGCTCCGTCCTGACGTCCCGCTTCTCCGTGGGCCCGCGTGAGGCGCTGCGGCGCACCCGCCAGCTGGTCGAGGAGGAGGGCATCTTCGCCGGCATCTCCACCGGCGCGATCCTGCACGCCGCGCTCGGCGAGGCGATGAAGGTCGTCCAGGCGGGCGGCACCGCCGACATCGCCTTCGTCGTCTGCGACGGCGGCTGGAAGTACCTGTCCACCGGCGCGTACGCCGGCACCCTCGAGGAGGCCGAGGCCGCCCTCGAGGGCCAGCTCTGGGCGTGAGCCGTACGGTGCGCGGGTGAGCGACGCGCCGATCGGGGTCTTCGACTCCGGCGTCGGCGGGCTCACAGTCGCCCGCGCGCTGCTCGACCAGCTGCCCGGCGATCCGCTGCTCTACGTCGGCGACACGGCGCACGGCCCGTACGGCCCGCTGCCGCTCGCCGACGTCCGCCGGCACGCGCTGGCGGCCATGGACGGGCTGGTGGAGCAGGGCGTGAAGCTGCTCGTCATCGCCTGCAACAGCGCCTCCAGCGCCTGCCTGCGCGACGCGCGGGAGCGGTACGACATCCCGGTCGTCGAGGTCATCCAGCCCGCGGTGCGCCGGGCTGTGGCGGCATCGCGGAACGGCCGGGTCGGCCTGCTGGCCACCGCGGTCACCGTCCAGAGCCGGGCGTACGACGACGCCTTCGCCGCCGCCCCGCACGTGACGCTGACCAGCGCCGCCTGCCCGCGGTTCGTCGACTTCGTGGAGCGGGGCGTCACCACCGGCCGGCAGTTGCTGCAGCTGGCCACCCACTACCTCGACCCGGTGCTGCGCGCGGACGTCGACACCGTGGTGCTCGGCTGCACGCACTACCCGCTGCTCACCGGCATGCTCAGCCTGGTGGTCGGCGAGGGCGTGACGCTGGTGAGCAGCGCCGAGGAGACGGCCAAGGACGTCTACCGGGTGCTCGCGCGCGAGGACCTGGGCCGCGACCCGGAGGCGCCGCCGCCGGTGCACCGGTTCCTGGCCACCGGCGACCCGGAGCCGTTCGCGCGGCTGGGCCGCCGGTTCCTCGGGCCGGAGATCGGGCAGGTGGCAGCGATGCAGGTGACCGCGTGAGGCTGACCGTCCTCGGCTGCGCCGGCACCTTCCCCGGACCGGCGTCGCCGTGCTCGGCCTACCTGGTGGATCACGACGGGTACCGGCTGCTCATCGACCTGGGCAGCGGCGCGCTCGGCCAGCTGCAGCGGCACGTCGGCCTGCTCGACGTCGACGCGGTCTACGTCAGCCACCTGCACGCCGACCACTGCATCGACCTGGTCGCCTACTCCTACGCCCGCCGCTACCACCCGGACGGAGTCCCGCCGGTGCTCCCGGTCTACGGCCCTGCGGGCACCGCCAAGCGCATCCTCGACAGCTACGAGGCGCCGCCCAGCCACGGCCTCGAGGACGTGTACGACTTCCGCGAGGTCGCGCCCGGCACCCACGAGATCGGACCGTTCACGGTCACGGCGGTGCGGGTCAACCACCCGATCGAGTGCCACGGCCTGCGCGTCGAGGCCGGCGGCCGGGCCTTCGTCTACTCCGGCGACACCGGCGAGTGCGACGCGCTGGTGGAGCTGGCGCGGGACAGCGACCTGTTCCTGTGCGAGGCGAGCTGGGCGCACGCGGCCGACAACCCGCCGGACCTCCACCTGTCGGGTCGGCAGGCCGGGGAGCACGCCCGCCGGGCCGGCGCCAAGCGGCTGCTGCTCACGCACGTCGTCGCGTGGTCGGACCCGGACGTCGTTCTGGCCGAGGCGGTCGAGGCGTCCGGCTGCCCGACCGAGCTCGCGGCCTGCGGCACCACGTACGACGTCTGAACCACGTGCGCACCCGCGCGCCCTCTGCCGGGCTCCGAGCGACGTCTGGTTGGCTCGACCGCATGACCCGCCACGACGGCCGCGCGCCCGACCAGCTCCGCTCGATCTCCCTCACCCGCGGCTGGCTCGACCACGCCGAGGGCTCCTGCCTGGTGGAGTTCGGCCGCACCCGCGTCCTCGTCGCGGCCAGCGCCGAGGAGGGCGTCCCGCGCTGGCGCAAGGGCTCCGGGCTGGGCTGGGTGACGGCGGAGTACGCGATGCTGCCGCGCGCCACCCACACGCGCAGCGGGCGCGAGTCGGTCAAGGGCAAGGTCGGGGGCCGGACGCACGAGATCAGCCGCCTGGTCGGCCGTTCGCTGCGCGCGGCCATCGACCTCTCCAAGCTGGGCGAGAACACCATCGCCATCGACTGCGACGTCCTCCAGGCCGACGGCGGCACCCGCACGGCGGCCATCACCGGCGCCTACCTGGCGCTCGCCGACGCGTGCGCGCACCTCGGCAAGCCGCAGGCGATCGTGCGCAGCGTGGCCGCCATCAGCGTCGGCATCGTGGACGGGCAGCCGGTGCTGGACCTCGACTACCCGGAGGACGTCTCCGCCGGCACCGACATGAACGTCGTGGCGACGGGCGACGGCGAGCTCATCGAGGTGCAGGGCACGGCCGAGGGTGCGCCCTTCCGGCGGGACGAGCTGGACGCGCTGCTCGACCTCGCGCTCGGGGGCATCCGCGACCTCACCGCGCTGCAGAGCGGCGCGCTGGCGCAGCCGCTCAACCGCCACGCGGGCGACCCGCTCAAGCTGTGAGCCCGCTCCCTCGGGTCGTCCTCGCCACGCGCAACCTCGGGAAGGTCGAGGAGCTGCGGCGGATCCTCGACGGCTCGGTGGAGCTGCTCGGGCTCGACGACGTGGAGTCCTACGAGCCCGGTCCCGAGACCGGCGCGACGTTCGCCGACAACGCGCTGCTCAAGGCCCGCGAGGCCGTCCAGCACACGGGGCTGCCCGCCGTCGCCGACGACAGCGGGCTAGCCGTCGACGCCATGAACGGCATGCCCGGCGTGCTGTCCGCGCGCTGGGCGGGTCAGCACGGGCAGGACCGCGCGAACCTCGAGCTGCTGCTCCAGCAGCTGGCCGACGTGCCGGACGGGCGGCTCGGCGCGGGCTTCGTCTGCGCCGCGGCGTACGCCCTGCCGGACGGGCGCAGCGGGGTTGTGCTCGGCGAGATGCGCGGGCGGGTCGTGCGAGAACCCCGTGGCAGCAACGGCTTCGGCTACGACCCGATCTTCGTGCCGGAGGGGCTGGACGTCACCAGCGCCGAGCTGACCAGCGACGACAAGGACGCGATCAGCCACCGTGGCAAGGCCTTCCGGCTGCTGGCGCCAGAGCTGGTGGAGGTGCTCGGTGGTCGTCGAGGGTGACAGCGCCTTCCAGAGCCAGGTCCTCGAGCACCTGGTCGAGGCTGCGAACTACCGGCGCTGGCTGGTCGACCTCGCGCTGCCGCACCTGGGCGACGACCCCCTCGAGGTAGGCAGCGGGCTCGGGCACTACGCCGCCGACTGGGCCGCCGCGGGCGTGCCTCGCTGGACGGCGAGCGAGGCGGATCCGCTTCGCCTCCAGCAGCTCCGCGAGCGCTTCGCCGACGACCCGGTGGTGCGGGTGCGCGAGCTGGCGGTGCCGATCGAGGAGACCGCGTCGCACAGCGCGGTCGTCGCGTACAACGTCCTCGAGCACGTGCCGGACGACGTGGGCGCGCTGCGAGGGTTCGCGGGGCTGCTGCGCCCGGGCGGCGCGGTCGTGCTGGTGGTGCCGGCCTTCCCCAGCGCCATGAGCGAGTTCGACCTCGCGATCGGCCACCAGCGGCGCTACCGCCGCCGGTCGCTGCGGGCGGCTGCCGAGGCCGCCGGGCTGCGCGTCGAGGTGCTGCACCACCTGAACTGGATCGGGCTGATCGCCTGGTACCTCACGGTGAAGCTGCTGAAGGGACGGCCGAAGGCCGGGCTGCTGCTGACGGTCTACGACCGCGGCATCGTGCCGTGGCTGCGGCGGCTGGAGGCCCGCGTGACGCCGCCGTTCGGGCAGTCGCTCTTCCTCGTCGCGCGCAAAAACTAGCGCCCGGTCGGCGGGACCGTCCGGACCACCGCGAGGCAGCGCTCGGGGTTCCGCGGCTCGTCCGACGGCGGCCGCACCTGCGCCTGCGGGTCGAACAGCACCGCCTTGGCGCCGACGCGGTCGATGGTGCGAGCGCGGTTCGAGACGTCCTCGATGCGCGCGATCATGTCGTCGCGGGTGCCGAGCCGGCCGGTGTCCTGCAGCTGGTGCGCGAACACCACCCAGACGCGCTGCGTCGCGAAGCGCCCGGTGAGCAGTGCCGCCCGGTCGTTGCAGCCACCCCCGACCTCCTCCGGGCTGGCGAAGAGGATCACGCCGTCCCGGCCCTGGCCGGTGAGGTCGGTGTAGAAGTCGAAGGGCGCCTTGGCCGGGATGTCCACGAGGATCAGGTCGCCCGGTTCCTTGTCCGCCATGAGCTGCTCCATCACCGGACGCAGCTCGTTGCGCTGCTGGACGACGGTGGTGTGCGGGAGCGACTGCGCGACCATCGGCGCCGCGACCAGCGTCAGCGCCGCGAGCGAGAGCAGCAGCGGGCGACCGCGATCGCCCCGCGGCGGGACCGCGGCGACCAGCGCGATGAGGGCGAGCGGCGCCGCCCACAGCGCGAGCCGGCTTGCGAAGGGGTACGTGCTGATCGCCGCCGCCAGGACGGCCACGGGAACGCCGGCGAAGCCCAGCAGCGCAGGGCCAGGCCGGCTGCGGCAGACGCGGTAGGTGCCGACGGCCAGCAGCACCAGCGCCACCGGCCAGAAGGACAGCTCCAACGGGTCGCGGGTGAGGTCGACGCTCCGGCGGAGCAGCCACGTCGGGAGGTCGCCCGGGCCGTTCGGGAAGGTGCCCTCCCAGAAGGTGGACAGGACCTCGCTGTCGGCCAGGCGGTGCAGCACCAGGACGTACGAGATGCCGAGCGAGACGAGCCAGCCGGACAGCCAGACCGCGGTGCGGGCCGCGGTGGCCAGCCCGTCCCGCGAGAGCGCTCGCAGCACGAGCACGACGCTGAGGCCGGCCAGCACGAACACCGACGCGAACGACGCCCAGACAGCGACTGCTCCGGCGAGGGCGAGCGGCCGGACGTCGCCGCGCAGGCGCAGCGCGAGCAGGACGAGGCCGAGGACGACCGCGACGTCCAGGGCGTACGGCTTGACCTCGTTCGAGAAGTAGACGAGCGAGGGGGACAGGGCCGCCAGCCCGACCGCCAGCGGGACGAGGGCTCCGGGCAGCAGCCGCCGGGCCAGGCGCCAGGTCAGGACGAGGGCGACCAGCCCGGACAGCAGCGAGACCAGGCGGAGCTGCCGCTCGCCGTCCCCGAACAGGTCGAGCGACAGGCGCGTGGACCACAGCCAGAGCACCGGTCCCGCCTGGTCGCCCTGCAGCGGTTCGGCGACGAGGCCGACGTAGTCGCGGCTGACCAGGCTCCGCGCGATCAGCGCCTCGTCGAGCCACAGCGAGCGGCTGCCGAACCACTGCCGCAGCCGGATCTCCGCGCCCAGCGCGAGCAGCAGCAGCGGAGCCCAGCGCACCCAGGCCAGCCGCAGCGCGTTCGGCACGCGGCGCGGGGGAGGGGCGTGCCTTCCGGGGGTGGCGCGCGGGGTGCTGCGCGGCGGCCGGCTGGCTGCCGTGGGGACGGTCAGGCTGTCCCCTGCGCCGTGATCCGGTGACGTCGTCCGCGCACCCGCTCGCGGCTCAGGATCCAGACCGCCTCGACCCCGTCCTTCCAGGTGAGCTTCTTGCCCTCCTCGCGGCTGCGCGCCTTGTAGGAGATCGGCACCTCGTACGGCCGGAGGCCTCGGGCCAGCAGCTTGCCGGTGAGCTCGGCCTCCATGCCGAACCCGGAGCTGCGCACGTCGAGCTCGCGGTAGAGCTCCAGCGGCAGCAGCTTGAAGCAGGTCTCGAGATCGCTGATCCAGCAGTCGTACACGACGTTGGCGAACGTCGTGACGACCTTGTTCCCGACGACGTACCAGAAGCTGTAGGCGGTGTGGCTGCCGAACGTGTGGGTGCCGTAGACGACGGTGGCCTCGCCGGTCAGAACCGGCGCCAGCAGCAGCGGGATCTCCTCGGGGGCGTACTCGAGGTCGGCGTCGCACACGATCATGTAGTCGCCGGTGGCGAGCCGGGAGGCGGTGCGGATCGCCGCGCCCTTGCCCCTGTTCACCGGGTGGTGCGCGACCTTCACCCGCGGGTCGTCCACCGCGTCCAGGACGGCGGCGGTGCCGTCACGGCTCCCGTCGTCGACGACGACGACCTCGACCTCGCAGGGGTAGTCGACGTCGAGCATCCGCTTGAGGGCGACGGTGAGGGTGGCGGCTTCGTCGTAGACCGGTACGAGGACCGACAGCTTCACGTCAGGGACGCTAGCGGACGAGCCCCGGGTGGGCCTTGAAGTAGGCGAGCGTCCGCTCCAGCCCCTCCTCGTAGCCGACCGAGGGCTCCCAGCCCAGCTCGGTGCGCGCCAGCGTGATGTCCGGCTGGCGCACCGTCGGGTCGTCCGTCGGCCGCGGGATGAAGACGATCTCGCTGTCGCTGCCGGTCAGTCGCTTGATGGTCTCGGCGAGGAACAGCACGGAGGTCTCGTGCGGGTTGCCGATGTTCACCGGGCCGGCCAGGTCGCTGCGCAGCAGCTTGAGGATCCCGTCGATGAGGTCGTCGACGTAGATGATGGAGCGCGTCTGGCTGCCGTCGCCGGCGACCGTAATCGGCTTGCCGGTGAGCGCCTGGCTGGCGAAGGCCGGGATCGCGCGGCCGTCGTTGGGGCGCATGCGCGGGCCGTGGGTGTTGAAGATGCGCACGATCGCCGTGTCGACCCCGTGGGTGCGGCGGTAGGCCATCGTCAGCGCCTCGCTGAACCGCTTGGCCTCGTCGTACACGCCGCGCGGGCCGACCGGGTTGACGTGACCCCAGTACGTCTCCGGCTGCGGGTGCACCTGCGGGTCGCCGTACGTCTCGCTGGTGCTCGCGAGCAGGAAGCGGGCGCCCTTCTCCTTCGCCAGGCCCAGCGCGTGCAGCGTGCCGAGCGAGCCGACCTTCATCGTCTCGATCGGCAGCTCGAGGTAGTCGATCGGACTGGCCGGGCTGGCGAAGTGCAGGACCTGGTCGACCTCGCCGGTCACGTGGACGTACTCGGTGACGTCGGTCTTGACGAGCTTGAACCGGTCGTTCTCCATCAGGTGCTCGACGTTGATCGGCGTGCCCGTCAGGAAGTTGTCGAGCGCGATGACCTCGTGCCCGTCGGCGAGCAGCTGCTCGCACAGGTGGGAGCCCAGGAAGCCGGCTCCGCCGGTCACGACCGTCCGCGTCATGAGGGAGAACCTACGTCCGGCGCAGGACAGCCCGACGTGCCAGGTGCTCTCGTAGGGCCGACGAGATTCGAACTCGCACTGTTGCGGACCTAAACCGCACGCCTCCTGCCAGTTGGGCTACGGCCCCTTCTTGCGACACCAGGTCGCGGTCTGAGCATGGCAGTTGGGGCAGAGGAAGCGCAGGTTGGGCAGGCGGTTGTCCAGCCAGTCCCCGTTGACGTGGTCGATGACGAGCGTCAGGGGCTGGCCCTGCCACTCGGCTCCCAGACCGCACACGGCGCAGCGCAGGGGCACGCCGGACTCGAGCATGACGCGCCGGAGCAGAGGTGTGCTGACGCGGCGCGACCCCGTTGGGCGCACGACGAGGACCTGCTCGGGCCGCAGGCGCTGCGGTGCCGTGGCGCCGCGCATGTACGCCTGGCCGGTGAAGTGGGAGGTGTCGAGGCCGTCGCTGCGGATGCGGCGGGCCAGGTAGGCCTGTGATCCGCCGGCCTGCGGGACGCCGAGGTGGCGCAACACCCCGGCGTAGCTGGTGGAGGCGGCCACCGCCTCGGCCAGCCGCTCGGTGGAGTACCAGCGGTGCGGAGACCGCTGCCAGTGGCTCAGGTCCACCCCGGACTTGCGGAGGCGATACCAGAGGTGCCGTCGGCGGCCGGGCGTGGCTTCCGCGTCCAGGCGCTGCAGCAGCTCGGACATGCAGGTGCTCTCTGCCGCGGCGGCAAGCAGGAGCTCTTCGGAGTAGTAGTGGCGGTGCATGGGCTCAGGCTCTGCTGGCGGTGTGACAAGGAGCGGAAGGGATCCACAGGCGCCGCACGCCGCACCTGCGGCGCTAGACTCCTGCTCATGCCGCAGTTGAGGATGCGTGAGGTCGCGCGGCTGCTCGGTGTCTCCGATGACACCGCCCGGCGCTGGGCGGAGTCCGGCCGGCTGCCCACGACCCGGGACGGGGCCGGCCGGCAGGTTGCCGAGGGTGCGGACGTCGCCACCCTGGCGCAGGCGCTGGCCGAGGAGCCGGAGCCGCTGCGCAGCAGCGCCCGCAATCGGTTGCCCGGCATCGTGACCCGCGTCGTGCGGGACGGCGTCATGGCGCAGGTCGAGCTGCAGGCCGGGCCGTAC
>JAOPWK010000311.1 GCA_025965735.1 Frankiales bacterium | reverse complement strand
GGCCTGCGCCGGCCCGGACGGGTCGGCGTCGAGCAGGGCGACCTGCGCGACCAGCGGCGCGCCGCGCATGGACCAGCCGCGTCCGGGGGGCAGGTCCGCCGGGACCAGCTTGGTCGGCAGTCCGGCGCCCGCGTAGTCCGCCTTGTCGGCCAGCCGCAGCAGCAGCTTCTCCTCGACCATCGAGCTGATCCGGCCGACCATGCCGCTGCGGTCGGCGCTGATGACCAGGTGCAGCCCGACGGACGGGCCCTCGCGCAGCAGGCGGTAGACCAGCTCGATCAGCCGCCCGGCGTCCAGGTCCTGGAAGGTCGCGAGAAAGGCCTCCCACCGGTCGAGCAGCAGCACGAGGTGCGGCATCCGGTCCTCCGGCGCGGCGGCTGCCCGCTGCTCGGTCAGGTCGGCGTGGCCGCCCTCCGAGAGCAGCGTCTGCCGCCGGCCGACCTCGGCCGCGAGCCAGGTCAGCACCCGGTCCAGCCGATGGGGCTGGTCGCGCGACACGACCGCGCCGGCGTGCGGCAGCGCAGCAAGGGGAGCCAGACCGCCGCCCCCCGGGTCCAGCGCGTAGAGGTGCACGTCGTCCGCGGACGCCCTCGCGGCGAGAGCACCGGCAAGCGTGCGCAGCACGGTCGTCCGCCCCACCCGCGCCGAGCCCAGGACCATGAGGTGCGTCGACCGGTCGAGGTCGAACAGCAGCGGCCGCTGCGCCTGCTCCGCCGGCACGTCGACGAGGCCGTACGGCACCGGAGGCACGCGGCCCGGCGCTCCGGCCAGCGAGTCCTCCATCGGCGGCAGGTCCGCCAGCGTCACCAGCTCGGGCAGCGGGGGCAGCCAGGGCGAGTGCTGCGCCGGCAGCGACAGGCGTGCGGCCGCGCCCACGCAGGCGTCGACGAGCAGGGACAGGTCGGTGACGTCCTCCTCGCCCTCGGCGCCCGTGCGCAGCCGGGGCACCGGGTCGCCGAGCTCTGCGGTCGGCAGCAGCTCGACCGTGGGTGCCTCCGAAGCGGCCATGACCGCCGGCCGGCGGCCGCCGACCCGGCCGGCCTGGAAGGGCGTGAGATCCGCGTGACCGGTCCGGGCGTACGCCCGCCCCGGGGTGGTCCGGCTGATGGTCGCCGCCAGCGGCGAGTCGATGACGTCGCGCGACTCGCTGTCGCGCGTCACGGCCAGGCACAGCCGGAGGTTGGTATTGGCGCGGATGTCGGCGGACACCACGCCCTCGGGCCGCTGCGTCGCCAGGACCATGTGCACGCCCAGGGAGCGGCCGCGCATCGCGATCCCGACCAGCCCACCGACGAAGTCCGGGAGCTCCTCGACCAGCGAGGCGAACTCGTCCACCACGATCACCAGTCGGGGCAGCACCTCCCGCGGCCCGCCCGGCTGGCCGACGAGCCGGCGGTGGTCCTCGACGTCCTTGGCGCCGACCTGCGCGAGCACCGCCTCGCGGCGGGACAGCTCGGCGTGCAGCGAGGCGAGCGCCCGCTCCACCAGCGTGCCGTCCAGGTCGGTGACCATCCCGACGGTGTGCGGCAGCCGGGCGCAGGGGCCGAAGGCGGCGCCGCCCTTGTAGTCGACGAGCACGAAGGTCAGCTCGTCCGGCCGGTTCGACAGGGCCAGCGAGGCGATCAGGGTCTGCAGCAGCTCGCTCTTGCCGGAGCCGGTGGTGCCGGCGACCAGCCCGTGCGGGCCGTCGCGCGAGATGTCGACGGCGAAGACGCCGTCGGCGCCGCGGCCGAGCACCGCGGTGGTGGAGCGGCCCGGTGCGACCCAGCGCTCGACGACCCGGGACACGTCCTCATCGCCGCCGGCCAGCGGCAGCTCCACGACGTCCGCCCACCGCACCGACGGCGGCAGCCCCTCGGTGCCGCCCCGATCGCGGCTGTCGTCGCGCAGCGGCGCCATCGCCCGCGCGACGGCCTCCGCCCACGTCGGCGGTACGAGATCGGCTGTGGCGTCGGCGATGTCCGGCCGGCCGGTCACGCGCACGTGGACGGCGGCCTCCTCGCCCAGGACGGCGGTCGCGCCGCACTCCTCGGGCAGCAGCCGCGGGTCGTCCTCCACGCAGACGGCGTAGACGCCGACCGCGCGCCCCTCCGTGAGCAGGCTCGCCAGGCCGGGGACAGCGCGCAGCGCCCGGGCGCCGTCGACGACCACCAGCACGGGGCGGTCGTCGGTGCGCGCTCCCCTTGCTGCGGTGGCCTTCTCGGCCCGCCGCGCCTCCACGAGCGCGGTGAGCTCGCCGACCCGGAGAGCCGCCTGCGCGGGCCCGAGGCCGAGCAGCACGCGGCAGTCCTGCCGCCCGTCGGGCCGGGCGTGCGGCAGCCATCGCACCCACTCCCACGCCGAGGCCGCGGCGGGCTCGGCCAGCACCACGACCTGCAGGTCACGGGGGCTGTGCCACGTCGCGCACTGCCCGACCACCCAGCGGGCCAGGGCCTGGCCGGCAGCGCGCGGGCCAGCGATGCCCAGCACCCCGGCCTCGCGCAGCGGCACGACGACCGGCACCGACCGCGCGGTGGTCCAGCCGTCCTGCACGTCGCCCTCGGCCTCGACCCGCGCGGGCTGGTCGGCCAGCCCCACTCGCACGTCGAGCAGGTCGTCGTCGTCGCGCCGCCGCTCCCACAGCCGAGGTCGCGGTCCCAGCGCCGTCAGCAGTGCCTCGGCCGGGTCGGGGCACGCCTGCCGGCGAGCCTGCTCGTCCGCGCGCACGGCCGCGTCGAGCGTGCTCTCGGCCACCTCGCGCTGGGCCTTCCAGAGCGCGATCTCCCTGCGGCTGCGACGCTTGCCGGACCGGCGCTCGGTGACGAGGTTGCCGATGACCATCACCGGCGACAGCAGCGTGAAGAGCAGGAACGTCGTGCTGCCGGTGATCTGCCACATCGCGACGCCGAGCACGAGCGGCGCGACGATGGCGATGAGCGGGAGGGGGTTCTTCTCCCGCTCGCGCGGCGGTGTCGGCACGACCACCTGCACGAGCTCGGCAGGCGGACGCAGACGTGGCGGCCGGTTGAAGGCGAGCCGCGCGTCGGGCGCGTTCGCCAGGGGCGCCGCGGGCTCCGCGGCCGGCACGAGCACGAGCGAGGACTCCCCGATCCTCAGCACCGCACCGAGCGGCAGGTCGGCGTCGCCGGTGACGGCGACGCCGTCGACCGTCGTGCCGTTGGTGGAGCCGAGGTCGGTGACGGTGGCGCCCTCGTGGGAGACCCGCAGCCGGCAGTGCTGCCGGCTGACGTCCCGGTCGTCCACCCGCACCCCGGCGGAGGCGTCCCGCCCGAGCACCACCTCGCCGGGCGACAGGCGGTGCACGGCGCCGGAGTCCGGACCGCCGACGACCCGCAGCTCCGGCAGGCCGTCCAGGTGCGGGGCCTCGGGAGCGGCGTCCACCTGCAGCAGGGCGCCCTGCACCAGCGGCGGCACGCCGAGCGGC
>JAOPWK010000280.1 GCA_025965735.1 Frankiales bacterium | reverse complement strand
TCATGGCCAAGTACGGCAAGGCGACGCCCGAGGCGCTGGTCGAGTCGGCGCTGTGGGAGTGCTCGCTGTTCGAGGAGCACGACTTCCGCGACATCAAGATCTCGGTCAAGCACAACGACCCGGTCGTGATGGTGCAGGCGTACCGGCTGCTGTCGCAGCAGTGCGACTACCCGCTGCACCTCGGCGTCACCGAGGCCGGCCCCGCCTTCCAGGGCACCATCAAGTCGGCCGTGGCCTTCGGCGCGCTGCTGAGCGAGGGCATCGGCGACACGATCCGCGTCTCGCTGTCCGCGCCTCCCGTCGAGGAGGTCAAGGTCGGCCTGGCGATCCTGGAGTCGCTGAACCTCAAGCAGCGCGGCCTGGAGATCGTCAGCTGCCCGTCGTGCGGCCGCGCGCAGGTCGACGTCTACACCCTCGCCGAGCAGGTGACGGCCGGGCTCGAGGGGCTCACCGTGCCGCTGCGCGTCGCGGTCATGGGCTGCGTCGTGAACGGTCCGGGCGAGGCCCGCGAGGCCGACCTCGGCGTCGCATCCGGCAACGGCAAGGGGCAGATCTTCGTCAAGGGTGAGGTCATCAAGACCGTCCCCGAGTCGCAGATCGTCGAGACCCTCATCGAGGAGGCGATACGGCTCGCCGAGGCGTACGACGGCCCGAGCGGCGAGCCGGCGGTCGGCGTCAGCTGAGCTCACCGGTCTACGCTCTGCCGGTGCGAGGGTGGCCGTGCTGAGGACGTCCTCGGTGTGCCGCGTGCTGGACGGTCGCGACCTCGACGAGGTGCTGGCCCTGCTCGACCGGGACCCCGTCGCGCACGTGTTCGTCGCCTCGCGGATCGAGCAGGCGGGGCTGCACGAGTCCCGCCTCGGCGCGCAGGTGTGGGGCTTCGGGGACCGCGGCCGCCTCGAGTCCGTCTGCTACTCCGGGGCCAACCTGGTCCCGGTCGAGGCCGGTCCGGACGCCGTCCGCGCCTTTGCCGAGCGGGCCCGCCGGCAGGGCCGCCGGTGCAGCTCCGTCGTCGGCGCCGCCGCCAGCGTGCTGCCGCTCTGGCGCCTGCTGGAGCCGCACTGGGGCCGGGCTCGCGAGGTCCGGCGCGCCCAGCCCCTGCTCGCGCTGGACGGCCCGCCCGCCGTCGCTCCCGACCTGGCCGTCCGGCGGGTCCGCCCGGAGGAGCTCGAGGTCCTGCTGCCGGCCTGCATCGCGATGTTCACCGAGGAGATCGGCATCTCGCCGACCGTCGGCGACGGCGGCGCGCTCTACCGCGCGCGCGTCCAGGAGCTGATCGCGCAGGGCCGCGCCTTCGCCCGGATCGAGGGCGGAGCGGTCCTGTTCAAGGCCGAGCTCGGCGCCGCCACCTCGCGCGTCTGCCAGGTGCAGGGCGTGTGGGTGCACCCCTCACTGCGCGGCCAGGGGCTGTCCGAGGCGGGGACCGCCGCGGTGGTCGAGCTGGCCCGGCGCGACGTCGCACCGGTGGTGAGCCTGTACGTCAACGACTTCAACGAGGCGGCCCGCCGCGCGTACGCCCGGGTCGGCTTCGAGGAGGTCGGGACGTTCACCAGCGTCCTGTTCTGACCCCCCTGTGCGGCGACCGAACGGCGTTCGGTCATGCTTTGCGCCGACGCCGTACGACGAGAGGGTTCGACCGTGACGCTCCAGCTGAAGACCGGCACGTCCTGGGACGAGGTCTACGCCCGTGCCCGCTCCGCCGCGCCCGAGGCGTTCGACGCCGAGCGCATCCTGAACCTGCACGGCGGTGAGTGGCAGCGCAGCGGCGATCCCGGCGACCACGTCAACCCGGTCGACGGCAGGGCGATCCAGGGCCCGCCGCGCATCAGCCACGACGACGCCGTCGCCGCCGTGAAGCACGCCGGTGTCGAGCACGACGAGTGGACCAAGGTCGACCTCGACGAGCGCAAGTCGCGCGTGGCGGCGGCCGTCGCCGAGATGCGCGAGCACCGCGACACCCTCGCGCTGCTGCTCGTCTGGGAGATCGGCAAGCCCTGGAAGATGGCCTGCGACGACGTCGACCGCGCCCTGAACGGCGTCGACTGGTACCTCGGCGAGATCGAGCGCCAGCTGCAGGGCCGCACCCCGCTCCCGGGACCGGTCAGCAACATCGCGTCCTGGAACTACCCGATGTCGGTGCAGGTCCACGCCGAGCTCGTGCAGTGCCTGGCCGGCAACGGCGTCGTCGCCAAGACCCCGTCGCAGGGCGGCTTCCACACCCTGACGCTCGCGCACGCCTTCATGAAGCGCGCCGGCCTGCCCGTCACGCTGCTGTCCGGTGTCGGCGCCGCCCTCGGCGATGCGCTCATCAGCTCTCCCGAGATCGGCGCGCTGGCCTTCGTCGGCGGCCGCGCCAACGGCCGCAAGGCCGCCACCACGCTGGCCGACACCGGCAAGCGGCACCTGCTCGAGCAGGAGGGCCTGAACGTCTGGGGCGTCTGGGACTTCAGCCAGTGGGACGACCTGGCGGTCCACCTGAAGAAGGGCTTCGACTACGCCAAGCAGCGCTGCACCGCCTACCCGCGCTACGCCGTGCAGCGCGAGCTGTTCCCGCAGTTCCTGGAGATGTACCTGCCGGTCATCAAGAGCCTGAAGTTCGGCCACCCGCTGGCCGTCGACGCCGCCGACGACGACTTCCCGGAGCTGAACTTCGGCCCGGTCATCTCCGCCTCCAAGGCCGCCGAGCTGGTCGAGCACTACGAGGCCGCCGTCACCGGCGAGGGCATCCCGCTCTACCGCGGCACTCTGGCGCAGGGGCGCTTCCTGGACGGCCAGGACACCAGCGCGTACGTCGCGCCCGGCTGCATCCTGGAGCCGCCGTCGAGCTGGGCGCTGCGCCACGCGGAGCCCTTCGGGCCGCTCGACTCGATCGTGCTCGTCGACAGCGAGGCCGAGCTGCTCGCCGCGATGAACGCCTCCAACGGCTCGCTGGTGGGCTCCATCGCCACCGACGACGCCGACTTCGGCGCGCGCATCGCCGAGGAGCTGCAGTCGTTCAAGGTCGGCATCAACAAGCCGCGCAGCCGCGGTGACCGCGAGGAGGTCTTCGGCGGCAAGGGGGCCTCGTGGAAGGGCGCGTTCGTCGGCGGCGACCTGCTCGTGCAGGCCGTGACCGAGGGGGAGGGCCAGGTCTACGGCAACTTCCCGACGTACTCGCTCTACCCCGAGAAGGTCTGAGCCGCTCGACCGCGCGCTCCGCGGCATGAGCGGA